>NZ_CP114800.1:0-2558 GCF_027362595.1 Providencia sp. 21OH12SH02B-Prov | reverse complement strand
TTGATGAAACCTTTGATGAAATCACTGAAGCCAGAAAATACCGGTCATGGCAACGCATAACTGATTGTTTAAATGAGCATACAACCCATAATTTAAGCGTGCTTACCGTAAAAACCATGTACAAACGCGCCAAGAAAAAACGGGAAAATAATAAAACGGAGTGACCGAGTACCAATCAGCATCAAATGCACTTCCGCTTCCTCGATGAAAAATAAATTTTCATCTTGCGACAAGCGTTGTAGCTTGAATTCATGGAATTTATCAGGCTACAGATATAACAAAGCCCCGTGACAGGGTCATGGGGCTCTGTTACTCTAAATCTTGCACATACGTTGCTAAGACTTCGATCTAGACAATCCAATCTTAGCAACGGGAAGCTCGCTTGTCACGACTTCCTTAAAACCATTCAAAGACAATAACTCTCTATGTGCCACTTGATTGACTCGGACTTAGCCCGGTCTCCGAAAGGATAAACAGGCAAATTGTGGTAATAACGTACCGGAAAACGAAATTCCGGCTCTGCCTCCGAATCACGCTGCGGTATCGAACGATTACAGTGCGTACCTGATAAGAGCACCAATCAACGGACTAGGGATTTCTTGGATTGCACCGTCGAAAGAAGCCCAACCTAACCAGAAGTACCAGACTTAGCTAATGGAATAAGCTAAGAAGCCATGACCCAATCACTGATCATGGAGAAAAGCAAAGGCAGAAAGATGCTGTCGCTTCGCTCCGTTTTGATTAGTACCACATTGGGGCATTAGGCGTTTTTTACCTAGATTTTATCGGTGAACAATAACACCTAAACTCTCAACAAGCTGAAGCGCCTGCTCTCCATCCAACTTCACTCCATCTAAATTAATTCGCCTTGCATCAAGCTCGCCAAGCGCCCCACCCGTTAAATCACAACCAGTAAAATCAGCCAAAGACCAATCAAACGATGAAAACTCCCCACAAGAAAGATCGGAGCCACGAAACACGGCGCCAGTTATCACAGTGCCATTCCAGCGATTTTCCCACAGTTCGCACTTTTCTAATATGACTCTAGAAAAATTAGCGTAACTAAGATTTGTCTTGGTTATATAAGCACTACAAAACCATGACCTTGTAGTTATCATATTCATAAAATTAGCCCCTCGAAAATCAGCTCCTTGAGCTAAACACTCACTAATTTCAAGACCTAAGGCGCTAATGTTTTTAAAATTACTCATTGATAAATCGCAGCTTTTAAAGCTAGCGTTTTTTAGTTTGGCTCTATTAAAATCACACCCTTCCAAGCTATTCCTGTCGTAAAAACTACAATCAACAAATTCAGTATCAGTTAAATCAACCCCTGAAAAATCACAATTTGAAAAGGCAATATTTTTAACTCTATTCCCCGTAAATTGATCTCGTGAAAACTTTTCATTGATAAAGTGCTTTTCCATACATGCTATACCTGGTTATTTATACAGTGTAATCATTGTACATTAATTTGAACAACCTTAAACTCTAGCTAAAATTGATTCATACAATCCCTTTTATGTTAAACGGGCGAGTTAGTTTACTAAAACCGCCCGTTCATCCGCATTAAAGCCCCTCAAAACGATTTTAAGACACGATCACCCTATCAAACACCCAAAACCACGTTGAAAGTTTAGAACGGTTTCTGTGCCGTTTGGCTTCGTTTTTAACATTATTTTATTAGCCACAAAAATTACCCCTTAACCTTCAAAATAATTATCTTCCCGTTTGACTCATAAACGGTGAACGGGCAGATAAAATTTTTATCTGTCTGTGAATCGTTGGACAAGCGCAGCGCGTCAGAAAAAAGACTCGTAGAGGCTTCGGGGTATCAGGGATCCCCCTGAGTACGCGACTGTAGACAAACGGCAATAATGTCCCCATTATGTACCCGTTTGTCTGCGGTCGATGTCGTGCCTTTATTTTTTGACGCAACATCAAAAATAATACTGAACGTCATCATTCCTCATACTGAAAGCCATCAAAAATAATACTAATTCAATCGATTAATACTGAAAACAATCATTAGCCATACTGAAAGCCATCAAAAATAATACTAAATAACATCAAAAATAATACTGAAGCTAGATGAGCTCAAAAAAGAAACAGTGATAGTTGGATATAATACAAAAATAATACTACATTACGTAAAATAGCCTGAAGCATGTAATGAGATCAGCGAGGATATAATGAAGTTGAATTTCGATGAATTAGATGGTTTTTGCGATGCACTGACAAAGAAATATAAATCAAGGCAGGTATGTATCCGCATGTACCATAACGACTTAACATTTTGCATAAACATGTACGGATGGAAAAACATAATAAAAAAAATCAAAGAAAAAACCGGTCTTGAGATAAAACAAATAAATCTTCAAAATCAATATTATAGAGAGATTAAAAAGCTAGCTTTGAAGGCAGATAAAAAATGACATTTAGGCAAGAAACAACAGATGAGATTATTAAACGATTAGGCTTAAAAACACTGAAAGAATCGCTCAATAAAACCATTTTCCTGCTGTCATTTGGTGGGTTCAAAAGTATGCAAAAGGTTT
>NZ_CP114799.1:0-4136 GCF_027362595.1 Providencia sp. 21OH12SH02B-Prov | reverse complement strand
TTACCGTATCTCTATATGTATCTATAGGTAATGAATCGATAACAAGTAATGCCAATATAGATATAACCCCACTTCAAGGTGCAAAAGCCCGAGTACGTATACCGAATGAATTGACAGAAAAAATCATAAGCGCATTTTCACTAAATAAAACAGTTGTTTTTATGGTAAATGGAAAACACTGTGGAGAGTACTCTGGAAAGAATTTTCCATATCATTTTAAAAAATAAAATAGGTTCTGTAATCCCTTTTTGTTTAACGGGCGAGCTAGTAACTAAAAACCGCCCGTTAAAGCAACTCTATTCTATAAAAACACAAGTCCAACCCACTCTCATTTTTTAATTTAAAACAAGGTTACTCTATATCTTATGAAAGAAAAAAGTAGTTGGTGTTAAGAGGAGTACTGGACAGCCCTGAAAGCTGGATGGAACGAAACTTAGCGGAACGAAGTGTAGATAAGTGTAGTGTAAGTAAGCTTGATAGACTGGACAGTACGACATCCTTATTCTGTTGTCTGTATGGGGGAAAGGGGGTAAGGCATTATAATACTGAGTACTAAGCTAGCTCTCAGTCCATAGCCTAAACTTAGTTTTTTTATAGATAACATATATCTAAACATTTTTTAATCAACAAAAAAATACTTATTGATTATAATAAGATAAATAGCATAAGTTATGCATATACTAGGAATATGAATAACTGAAAATGATATGACAAAAAGAATCACATTCAATATAAAAAATACAAAAACGATAGACACTATTGATCGATACTGTCTAACCAAAAACAATATATCCAGATCCGAAGTTATAGCATCACTACTAAACTCTGTAGCTCCCATCCTCGATGAAATCTCAGATAAGTATCAAGCAGCTCAAGCTATCGATAACAAGCTTCTATCACTATTTAAAACAGAGGTAACAAGTCAAATTCAAAAACAACATGGAGAGGTTCCAGCTAAGCTACACTGCCTTGAAATATGGAATAATCATATTCGATGTGGATTTACACCATTAGATGATTTTGTATCCCAAACCCCAAAGGAGCACACACGCAAAGACAACAACATAGGTATTCATGAAAAAGAAGATATAGAGAATACTATTAGACAAGTAATGAAAGTAGTTACAGGGGCTAAATTAGCTCTTTTCATTTACACCAAAAGAAAAGTTGAACGCCAAAACCATTTAGCCTTAGCTGGAGGAATTAGCCAAACGCTATTCCTAAAAAATAACATTTACCATGATTATCTCTTTGATATTCAGAACGCAAAAGTTCTGAATGCAGATGACCTTATTTTTTTTGGCATAAACGACTCGTTGAAAAAAAACAAGATAAAGCACAATCCAAAATACCTTTGCTGGATACCTGTTTTTTACACCGGTTTAAACATGGGATATGCAACAGTAGCTCATAAAGCCAAAGTGATTATTGTACCTGTCTTACATCGAGAAGATGTTCCAGAAAGCGTTTTTACTGAAAGACCTAAAGATGTGGTGATCGTAAATCCATTTGAATAGTGGTATCACTAAACGAACAATTACTGATACGGTGATCGGGTTTGATTATTGGTATCAAAAAACTATTGATTAACAATATCGATACCACTACATTTAACGATACCGTATTTTGATACCCGTTTAAGGGGGTGTTGTGAGTAGAATTTTTATTTATTGCAGGTGTTCTAAATTAGAGCAGGACACAGCTAATCAAGTGATAGCTATTCGAAAATATCGACCCGAATTTAGGAATATTCCTGATAATCGAGTAATTGAAGAGATTGTCAGTGGTGGTACCCCCGCAATGAAGAGACCTCGTTTTGCTAGTCTTGTGAATGAAAAGCTTGAGCAAGGGGATACATTGGTAGTGTTAAAGCTAGATAGGTTAGGCAGGGATAATATTGATGTTCAGCAAACAATACTGTTGTTACACGAAAAAAGAATCAATGTTGTTTGTTTAGATCTTCCTGTAGCTGACTTAATGAGTGCTGAAGGTAGATTGATGCTGCAATTATTTGCAGCGTTTGCAGAGTTTGAAAAATCAAGAATCATAGAACGCACTCAAGAAGGCTTAGAGAAGGCTAAAGCCAATGGGGTAAGGTTAGGTAGGCCTAAGGGGTCTAGCGTTCATTCTGATGCGATACAGGCAGCAAAAGAAGCAGGCTTGAGCCAGAGTAAAGTCGCGAAGAGATTAGGTATTGGAATAGCTACCGTTAAGAGACATTGGAGAAGATGACACATTACAATTATCTATTTTTGATGTCTTTTTCATATTCAACTTGTAATTCATTCACATACTCTAAGAAATTATTTTTTATATCATTTGTATATATCAAATCGGATAATGCATAAAAGTATTTATCTACATCTGTAGAGTATGACATATCCATACAGTATTTTGGTTTAAGTATATACTCCTTATAATTAGTTTTAACTTTAAATTCACAACCAAATAATTTAGGCTCATCATTTACAATTGAAAAATAAATATTCTGATTAACGCTAACTATATCGAATTCCCTTTGAATTTCTGAGGATAAAATTATTATTTTATCCTTTTGTTTTTCAATGTTTATTTTATTATTATCTGTTTTTTTTATTTCACTTTCTAAATTTGAAACTCTTGTTTTCAACTCAGTATCTATCAAATCGTAACTGTTACTATTTAAATATTCATCAATATATGCACGATAGGAATGATTATAAATATTTTGAAATCTGTAATCATTGTTAAAAACATTCTCTTTGACAAGAAAAGCTTGCAAATTCAAAAGACTATGTTCAACATTATTTAACAATGTTGCCATATCAATACGACCTAATTCATTAAATTCATCTCTATAAACTGAAAAGGTTCTTTGAATCTCATTCGTAAGCAATTCACTACTGACTATAGATGAAACTCTTAAATCATAATTTGAGTTAACATCAAAATATTTATCACCGTCCCCATGACTATTTAATATAGAAATATTTTTATATAAATCGTCCAGTAACCCACTATCATTTATTTTATATAAAACCGACATTAAATGTGTTAAATCGTTAATTTTTTCTACATTAGATACATTGATGTCATTTAATTTATTTAATTCTTTATCATAAAAAGATATCGATTTGTTCATTTGATTATTTAAATAAGAAAAAACAACATCATTTATTTTTTTAACATCCAAACTACACGTATAATCAACAATTAATCTATCCCTAGAGTCAGTATAGCTATTCCACGATGTAGAAAGACAGACACGTCTATTATCATAAGCTTTACCTAACGTAATGCTATTATCAATAGGGGTAACTATTGACTTAACCAATTCAATCGCATCACGACGATCATCACATGACACAATAAAAAATAGTGAAACAAGTAAAGCAATACGATTCATCATAAATCCATTTAAAACACATTAAGTAAAAAAACAATAAAAATAAATCCTGAATGGCACAGAGCCGAAAAGATTGTGACATCTTTCCGGCTCTGCTAATCTAAATCGGTGCATTCATTGCTAACGATTCGACTTCAGCAATCTAATCTTAGCAATGGGAAGCTAGCTTGTCACTACTTCCTTAAAACCATTCAACGACATTAACTCAAATGCACCACTTGATTGACTCGGACTTAGCCCGGTCTCCGAAAGGATAAACAGGCAAATTGTGGTAGTAAAACGTACCGGAAAACGAAATTCCGGCTCTGCCTCCGAATCACGCTGCGGTATCGAAAGATTACAGTGCGTACCTGATAAGAGCACCAATCAACGGACTAGGGATTTCTTGGATTGCACCGTCGAAAGAAGCCCAACCTAACCAGTCTTAGCTAGATTAAGCAGCTAAGAAGCCATGACCCAATAACCGATCATGGAGAAAAGCAAAGGCAGGAAGACGCTGTCGCTTCGCTCCGTTATAATTGGTACCACATTGGGGCATTAGGTTATTTATGGCTTTAAAGAGGCAATATGTCATTTTTCAATCTATTTAAACAAAATGGAAAAAGCTGGATTCAGCACAAAGCTGTCAATGGAATAGCACCCGAAGTATGGGAGTATAAACACGGTTTTAGTGCATTATGGTTTCTGGGTGATAGCTTTACCCTTGAGGACGGGCGCTTAAATAATTTAATAAAACATTGGGCAGATATAG
>NZ_CP114798.1:0-43629 GCF_027362595.1 Providencia sp. 21OH12SH02B-Prov | reverse complement strand
AAATAACTATCCAGCCAGAACGTTTCTATGTGGCTAAGGAACCTCAGTTTGCCTTGGTTCGAGGTCTGAAACAATTAGGATAACGTTATGAAACAAGAGCGTAAAAAGATAATTTTGTATCTTCGTCCCGAACTCAGCGAGGCTGATAAATTCGCAATTAAAAAGATTGAAGAATCGCCTGTTCAAACTGAAGCAGTACGTACAGCGTTACTGGCAGGGATCGCATTAAGGGAAATTGATGATAGATTGCCCTCCTTGTTGGCTTCAATCCTATCAGACAGGACAAAGGCTGATACTTTCAAAGTAATGCTAGATTCTTTCCTGACTGTCGATACGAATGGCTCTCATTTGCAAAAATCGCTAAACTCAGTAGCGTTAGTACCAGAACAGCCAGAAAAAGAAGTTAAGACAACACAGGTGAGTCCATCTGCTCAGAACCTGAAAAATCTATTAGGCAATGCATGATTTATCGGTTGGGATATTATGTCAGAACAAATGTATGGTGATACTTTAAAGTTCTTCGCAGATTGGCAGAAAAACGAAAAGAAACGTTCCTGTCTTAACTTTCAAAAGGTAGTTTCCAGATCTGGCGTTCCTACCATTAACATCGAGATAGCACCTCTTGAAAAGGATGGAACTGCAAGATGGGAGCAAAAACAGACTATTCAGTTATCCTTAAAAGAAATGACTCAGCTCTCTGCATTAGTGCTTCTATCAAAGAAGTATATTGATAATTTTGAAGCTCGATATCATGGGGATAGTAGGAACAAAGGGTTGTCTGTTTTTGATAATGGTAAGTCAGGAATGATTTTCCTGATCTCAGAAGCAGGACAGACGCTAGAACACGGTATAGATCAATACCAACGTTTGGAACTGGCGGTATTCATCGTACAGCAACTATCCGCAGCGTTAAAAACAAGCTATGCATGTACTGTTGTAACGCTCAAAAGTCTGTATTTGATCGACACTCATTAGCTGAGAAGCCTAAACATTTGTTTAGGCTTTTTTTCAATCAGAAATGAATTTACATTTTTAACTCCGAACAGCGAGAGACATGAAAACTTGTTTTCGTGTCGGTGTCGCTGTTGAACAAACGAGCAAAGCGAGTGCGTTAGATTTAATGTGAAAGTTATCAACAAGGTCCACCAGCATCTTTGATTTAAGATCTTTTTTTCTTGATTGATCTTAAAACCTTAAAACCTTAGACCCTCAAATAAAACTATCAAATTCAATATGTTGCTTATTGAAAGGTTGACGTTTGCGAGACTAAAGGTTGATGCTTTCAAGACTAAAGGTTGATACTTGCGAGGTGAAAGGTTGATGTTTGCAAGGCTAAAGGTTGATGTATGCAAGGTGAAAGGTTGATGCTTGCAAGACATTATCGCTCATTTTGTATGCGAAGGTTGTTTATTATACTAATATAACGCAATGCTTTGATATATCAGTAGATTATTTATTTATTCCTTGTGGATAAAACTAAATTACATGAGAACGATGGTTAAGCATTCATACTGTTTGAATCTGGTGGACAATTATCATAGCAGGAATCTGTGTATTTGTGTGGTTGATCACAAAAGGTTGATGTTTGTGAGACACATGCAGTGATACTTAAAATACATAAAATTGATATATATCAATATGATATGTTCAAATGGTTGACGTATGCAAGACTTCCTCCGAAAAGATACTTTTCAAACGTGCTGTGAAAGGTTGATGTCTGCAAGACAGCGGTGCGGTGAGTGTCTGAGTAAATATTAATATATATCAATAAGATAGAATGCATTAGTGCCGAAAGGTTGATGTCTGCAAGACAACCACAAAAAAGATACTTTTCGGCTCTGGTGCTGAAAGGTTGACGTCTGCAAGACAGTGGCGCGGTGAGTGCCTGAGTAAATATTAATAAATATCAATAAGATAGAATGCATTAGTGCCGAAAGATTGATGTCTGCAAGACAACCACAAAAAAGATACTTTTCGGCTCTGGTGCTGAAAGGTTGACGTCTGCAAGACAGTGGCGCGGTGAGTGCCTGAGTAAATATTAATAAATATCAATAAGATAGAATACATTAGTGCCGAAAGGTTGATGTCTGCAAGACAACCACAAAAAAGATACTTTTCGGCTCTGGTGCTGAAAGATTGACGTCTGCAAGACAGTGGCGCGGTGAGTGCCTGAGTAAATATTAATAAATATCAATAAGATAGAATGCATTAGTGCCGAAAGGTTGATGTCTGCAAGACAACCACAAAAAAGATACTTTTCGGCTCTGGCACTGAAAGGTTGACGTCTGCAAGACTGAAGTAGCTATCCGTGTGTTAAGCAGGTTCTGAGGGGCTAAAGGTTGATGCCTGTGAGACAGAGCTGGCAACCCAAGCGTAATGCGGATTCTGAGGGAGCGAAAGGTTGATGCCTGTGAGACAGAGCTGGCAACCCAAGCGTAATGCGGATTCTGAGGGAGCGAAAGGTTGATGCCTGTGAGACAGAGCTGGCAACCCAAGCGTAATGCGGATTCTGAGGGAGCGAAAGGTTGATGCCTGTGAGACAGAGCTGGCAACCCAAGCGTAATGCGGATTCTGAGGGAGCGAAAGGTTGATGTCTGTGAGACAGAGCTGGCAATCAATGCGTAATGCAGGTTCTGAGGGATCGAAAGGATTACACTGTTGGATAGATCAAAGTATCTATTGATAGATATTTCAGATAGATAGATTGGATTATATGATCATTGGTAACAACCACCAGCAAAAGGTTGATTTTAAATTTACCTAAATCAACCTTTGTTGTATATTCTTCATCTAGTATTCTACTTTAGTCTAAAACAGTATGCTGCTATGAAGAAGAAACAACTCAGTAATCTGACACTCTTCACGAATGTTCGTCATTCTGATGATTTCAATCTATCTCTTGCCAGTTTGCCTATATCTGCCAAACGGGTCCTATTTTTGATTCTGGCACAGATATCCGATCCTAGAGAGAGGGTCGAAGAAGAAGAAATTAGTTTTGATGTGACCGCAAAACAGTATGCAGAGATTTGTGGGGTGGACATAAAAACAGCATACAACGCCTTACCGGATGCTGTTGACACTCTTTTATCATCACACATTTACGAGGATCTAAGTGAAGAAGGTTTTAAACGCGCGTTTAAAACGAACATCACTTCTGGTGCTAAATATTTCTTCGACGAGGGCTATTGTACAGTTTACTTCAACCAAAAGGTATTTCCTTATTTCTTTGAATTATCTAAAAAATTTACCACTATGAATTTATTCCATGTGGCTAGATTATCTGACGTCAACATGACCAATTTTTATCAGATGATCATGAAGCGTTATTCAAAGAGCAATACGGTTCGGGAATACAACACTTCTTTTACGATTGGTGTTGAGGAACTGAAAGATGAGATGTGGTTATTTAAGCTCGATAAGAAGGATAATAAGCAGTATTTATACCAGAACTACAAGGACCTAGGGCAGTTACTGAAGAAGTTGGCTAGGAGATTGAGCGAAAAAACGAATATTAAGGACATCACTATTACAATTGAGTCGCGCAAAGCTCGCAAGGCTTCTGTATTAAGGATATCGTATTCTGTCATTAAAGAGAGCGCTACTAATTCTTTACCAACAGATGAAGAATTGGACGCAATCGAAAAACAGTTAGGTTTATTACAGTAATAATGTACAAAAACAACAGGTTAAAAGAGAAAATAACTCAGTTCGCTTTGCTAAACCAGAATTATAAAAAAAATGCTATGTTGAACCATATTCAGGATGATTTATTTGAAATGAAATCATCAGGCATGTCTTGGAATGCGATTATGGATGCTTTACCGGCTTACGGCTTGATGGTCAGTGATAGCAGTTTTAAAAAATTTTTGAAGAAATCCAGAGAACAAGAATAATAGCATGATCGGTCACATTTCATTTTGTAAAAGTCACAATGAAATATGCCAACATACAAAAGAGGGTATTGTTACATGGGCGTTCCACCTTGAACAGCCGCGCCTAGAGAAAAGGGGGAGAAAAAAAGAGAAAAAGAGAGAAAAAAGCGCGAGTCAGGGGCGCAGATGTCTAAGTTTCGCTCCTGTATTTGTTGAACGCTTATTTGTATGTTGGCATATTTGGTTATGATTCTTTCTTTCTAAGAACAGGAGTTTCATGTGATGCTTGATAGCTATATTGGTTCATTGCTGAAGTACCTCCACCAGCTTGACTCTCTTTTTCGAGATACAAAGGTAATTTCAGCCCTTACCTGTGTCATTCCACCGGTAGAAAATGGTTGTGATGATATCGGTAAATGCATTGAGCCGGTTGTGAATTGGGGTCCTCATGCCTATACATCGGTTATCTCATGTTGGCAGGACTTATACATTTCTCCGTTGTACTCACAAAAGTTTGCGAGGCGAACAGCCGGATATGTACAGTTATCAACTGCGGCTATGGAACTTGCTGATCATCTAATCAAAATCAATACCGTAAAAAACAATATCAGAAGCTCGGTTGTCGCACTGCCGAAATCTGAGCGTTTCAGAATTTTGCGTAAACATCTGAGTAACGTAATGACACTGCATTTGTACCGGAACATTCCTGTATTTAACTCTGACGATGTGATCACTCATGCTTCATATACGTGGGGCTTAAAAGGACTCATGCAGAAAACAGACCCTGTTAAGCTTTATCAGCTCATAGCTGACATAGCAAAAGGCAACGCTGAGTTACAGGACTTAATGGATAAAATCCAAGAGTGCCCTGCTAATAGGCTCAGAATAAAGCGTAGCGTTACGCCGCAGCCGATCTGCAACCTAACCTTTGCCAGTGGGAAAAAACGCTGCATAAACGCTCCTGTGCCGTTTTTGATAGTGCAGGATCAGGATTTTAAAGTAAGTCCCCTGCCATTGTTTACTGCTGAAGCAGACAGACAGGAGCGTTCTGACAAACACAAAACGACTCTCCTTGGCGTGTTTAGGGGGCAACAGATAATTAAGTTGGAAAAATGATGAAGAAAAAAACACAACGGGAATTCTCAACCGCTCGTTTTTACTTTTGTGCTTCAGTTGCCATGTTTTCGTTGATGGGGTGCGTCTCATTGGAGGAACGTGAAAGAGTTGCGTTTGAACTCGTAACAAATGAACCAAACCAAGAGAATATTCAATCTTATCTGAAGCTGGCTGAAGAACTACAAAGAAAGCAGGTTGATGAAGCCAGACAAGCGGCAGATGCGGCTACGTATGAGCGAGACAAAGAGCTCAATGAATATTTCAAACAGTATGGGAGGACCTATAAAAAATGATGAACAACACAGCGTTGTTACAGCACATAGCCTCTGAATTTATAGCCCATTCAGGAGTTCCTGCGAAACCGGCATTTGATAAAATTAGTGCAGGTGATGAAACATTCATTAATGAACTGTCACCATCGGATCTGCTTGAATTACTCGAAAACCCCCTGCCTATTATCATCAATACTTTGACCGGTGAGCCTCATTCCGCAATACATAGCCACAGTGACGATATATTGCCCGACTGTACAAACTATGCATATGGGATAGGGTATGAGTCTGCTACTGCTTTGTTTGTATTGGTAGAGGGGATTGAGAGTTACTATCTCGCGCTTAAAGCAAAAGCATATCTGAAGAACCAAAATTATTTGCCGTTCCTGATAAAATTTAACGGTTTAGACAAACATCCTGACAGCCAAAATCTATACTATTAATCACAGAGAAATCATTATGAAATTAGCCTACCCACGCACCAAAGAAAACTACACCCTTAAAGTATTACGTTTGTATGCCCTTACTGAAATATTTGTAACCCCGCCAGTTGTGACCGGTGATATCTATACCGTAGATCTAGCACTGCTGCATATTATGACCCCTAACAATCACTTTAAAGATGAAAGTAAAATAGCGAGTCTAAAACATTCCTATACACATGGCGAAAAGGTTTCACCACTATTGGTTTCAGTCGTCATTGTCGATGGGCTCCCTAAACTGGCTGTTATGGATGGATTCCAACGTTACTGCGCACTGATGGAAATAGTTGCTGAAGGTGGTCAAATTGAAGGGGTGGACGTAAAAGAAGCGTGATACTGGTGGTAGTTTTTGTTTCTGGAGTGAATACATACGTTCATGCACTATAACTGATGAAAAATACATTCTTCTTTTCGCCAGTATGATTAATATAAACTGTGATTATGAAATGACAGGTGTTTACTACTAAATTTAAAAATCTTAAATACGAGAATGTTACGTGAGCAAATTACTAGTTTTTATAGAACCTAAACTTATCAATAATACTACCTCCTATTGGGCTATGTTCTATGCGGCTATTTTTAAAGCTCTATCTTATCAAACCAATATGCAACACCCACTTGGAGAACAGTCCCCTCAGTCTCACAGAGGGAATCTCTCTACACCGTCAAACTACTTGGCAGGGATTAGTGATCATTTAAGGAATCATGCATTTGAATATTTAATGATGGATTTGTTGCGGTCAGAATATGGAGATATTACACGAGATATTTTAGTTACCAGACTTTTATCTCTGTATGGCATAACTGATTTTGAATACAAGTATCTTAATATATATAAAATGGGTAAGGATAGTATTCACCATAAATTACAATTAAAAAATTCATTTGATATAAAGGTCATAACACCTAAAAATCCTAATCTTCTAGCTTGCTCAAAAACAAATTATCAGGCGTTTACCTTTCCTATTCATACAGCTTTTGAAAATTTTCCATATTCTGACTTGCTACTTATTGTTTCTGATGGAAAAAATCATACCTATGGTTTTTTAGGTGAAATAGAAGGTAAAAATGGACAACAATTGTTTAGAAATAGCTACTGGTCAAAAGGAAAAGGTGATTATGCAACTTTTGCAATAGGGATTTCCAGTAAAAACACACTGAAAATAGGTGCCGAAAAACACCAACTTAGTCACAACACAGTAATTTTTAGTGATGAAATGAATAGGCAAATATTGAACTACTCAAATTTCTCAGCCTTTGCTGTTGATTATGTTAAAGCGGTTAATAATATGGAGCTATTTTTCAATGGACAAACAAAACATCTTAGCATAGAGGATAAAGGTCACGCATATATCACTGATATAATAATGAAAAATTGGGATAAACCAAGCGGATATATAATTGAATTACTGAACCAACATGTAATTTACGCTTATAGTCATGCATCAACATTATATAACCTATTGGACCCTGAAACCAATAAGCTCTCTTTTAAACCGAATATGCTGGCATTAGAAAACTCATATTGCTTACATCAAGTAAAAGAATAACAGATATAGATTCATCCAATGAGAGGTTTGCCGCTCAAAAAAATATATTTTTTACGTTAAACCTCTGTTTTCGATAAATAAAGTATTATGAACAATGAGCAATATGAGGGGTGTTTAGGAAATTTCATCGGGTATGGCGTAGACAAACAACATAATCCTTAGCTTGCAATTTCCTAACTCTGTTGCATACAATGCTGTATATCCGTACAGTATTGAGGCTTTCATGAAATTAACCTTATGCAACGTTGAGAAAACACTTCCGCTTCCTTTATTCGCTGATCAAGTACAAGCCGGTTTCCCGTCACCGGCGAGTGACTACTTAGAGGACCGCATTGATTTAAACTCTTTGCTAATCAAGCACCCTTCAGGCACATACTTTTTACGAGTATCTGGTACTTCTATGATGGACGCACAAATTCTAGATGGAGATATCGTCATAGTAGATAGTTCGATTGATGCAAAACACGGAGATATCGTTATTGCTTCACTCGATGGAGAGTTTACGATAAAACGGCTACAAACCAGCCCTGTTACTGCTCTTATACCCATGAACAGCAGCTACTCACCGATATACATCAGTGATGGTGAAGAATTAAGTATATTCGGCACTGTGACCTACATTATTCACAAGGCGAGATAATGTTTGCCTTAGTTGATGTAAACAGTTTCTACGCCAGTTGTGAGCGCATTTTTCGCCCTGATATTGCCAATAAGCCAGTTATTGTTTTATCAAACAACGATGGTTGTGTTATTGCACGTTCAAAGGAAGTGAAGTTGCTTGGGATCAAAATGGGGGCTCTATACTTTGAGATTCAGTCTCTGATTAAAAAGCATGATATTCAGGTGTTTAGTAGTAACTACGCCCTTTATGCTGACATCAGCAACCGAGTCATGGACACACTATCTGATTTTGCCCCAAGAGTAGAAACGTATAGTATCGACGAGCAGTATCTAGATATGACCGGCATGTCTAGAAACTTTCCATTAGAAGATTACGGTCGCAAGATACAACAACGAATTTTGCAGATAGCTCATGTACCGGTCGGTGTTGGTTTTGCTCAAACTAAAACACTGGCTAAACTGGCAAACCATGCTGCTAAAACATGGACCAAAACAGGCGGTGTAGTCGATTTGAGTGCTACTTCACGCCAGAAACGGCTCATGTCCCTTGTGCCTGTTAATGAAGTATGGGGTGTGGGTAGAAAAATAAGTAACCGGCTAAATGCTATGGGGATAGTTACAGCGCTTGATTTGGCTAGGGCTGAAACAACCATGATCCGTAAAACATTCGGTGTGGTTGTAGAACGCACTGTGAGAGAGCTGAACGGTGAATCTTGCATCGAGCTTGAAGAAGTAGCAAAAACTAAAGAGCAAATCATTTGTTCACGTTCATTTGGAAAAAAAATTGAGCTCTATGAGCATATGCATCAGGCTATCTGCGAGTATTCAGAGAGAGCAGCAGAGAAACTTCGAGCTGAAAAACGAGTCTGTTCCTTTGTTTCTGTTTTTATCCAAACCAGCCATTACGCCAGCGGACCTCAATACTACAACCACCGTTCTGAACGGTTAGAATATCCAAGTGCTGATACAAGAGACATTATCAATGCAGCAGTGCGTCTGTTAAAGACCATCTGGAAATCGGGAGTTAAATATCACAAAGCTGGCATCATGCTCACTGATTTTTCTGATCCATCAGTTACTCAACTTAATTTATTTTCTGATAGTAAACCCTACAAAGGAAGTGAACAATTGATGAAAACCTTGGACCAGATAAATAATCGAGGTGTTAGCAAAATATGGTTCGCTGGAAAGGGAATGGACACAAACTGGCGCATGAAGCGAGAAATGCTTTCACCGGCATACACTACGAGAATTTCAGATCTTCCCGTAGTGAAGATTTAGAGGAAATCCACCAGCGTATTTAGCAGGATTCACCGCAATCCTACAATTGCTTCAACCAGTATACCTAAATTGAGAACGTCTTTCGTTTAGAATTATATTCATATTTCTGAACATTATTAAGATAATGAAACAATCATTATCAATTTATGATTGTTGCGATATGTCATTGATATGATTATCTTTAACACTTTTACCCTCTGGAGTTGTTCGCCTTTAACTAATTGATAGCAATGCACATAAATCGAAATGATGCCGTTTTCCTTATGTAACTAAGGAAAATAGAAAATCCTGTGTGATAGCCTTACGTCGAATAAAAATAATACCTAGTTACACAATGACAAGGCGAGGACTATGAATACTAACGCAGCAATTTCAACGAATAGCAGTCAACAAAATTCGAATATGAGCAAGGTACTTCTCAATGACCTACCCTACCCTACTCTGAAGAAAAATACTGAAGCGCACAATATCTCAACATTACGCAAAATGTCTGATGCCTTTGAGGAAAAGGTGTGTTCGCGTGGTGATATTTATCGCGTTAACGTTGAGTTACTGTACGTACAGGAAGGTTTCAATCTTCGGGAGATTGATACTGAACATGCTGGACGAATCAAGAATTCGTATGTATCAGGTGTTTATGTTCCACCTATCGTTGTGAAAGTTATAACGGTTGATAATCTGCCACGCTTACAGATTATTGATGGACACCACAGATATTGCGCTCTACGCATGGCAATGGAAGAAGGATGCACGATTAAAGGCGTATACGTCACGGAGTTCTCAGGCAGTCAGCAACTTGAGATCGTCAATATGCTGACATCTTCAGAAGGAAAACCTTTAGCTCCGTTAGAAAAAGCTGATGGTTTCCATCGTTTACTTAGTATGGGATGGGAAAAAAAGGAAATTGCACGATATACGAACACAAGTGTTGTTACGATCAACAGATTATTACGCTTGTTCCGAGCAGATTACAGAATCACTGATCTTGTCAGAAAGAACCTGATTACTTCAGATTTAGCCATAGAAATACTGCTTGAGTGTGAAGAAACTAATCAAGAGGCATATGATGTGATCATTGCAGGATTGCAGAAGGCGACTGACAGCGGCAAAAATAAAGTCACACGGAAATTTGTACCTTCAGCGAAGAAAGTACCTTTTTCAAAAAAAGAAATACATTCCGTGTTTTCACAATTAAGTGAAATCCGCACAACAATTCACGACAAAGTTGCTGATATTCAAGAAAATGATGAAACAGTGACTGTCGAAATGCCGGTAACAATTGTGACCCTGCTTAATGATGTTCTTCAGAAGTTTGCGAATGATGAATCCGCCGCATCTAATGATGATGAGAACGAACCGAGCAAAACCGAATCCAACACTGAAGCTATTCAGGCTTAACTATGGAATTACTTAACAAGGTGCAACTGATCGCACGATTAGGTTCGTCCCCGAAAGATAATCTGAAGTATTCAGAACGTAACGGTGAGGCAATGACCTACTTCTCTGTTGCAATTAACCGGCATGACTCGAAAGGAAACCCGATAACAGATTGGTTTAACATTAGTGCATACGGAAAAATAGCAGAAATAGCAGCTAATTTTGGTCAGAAAGGACAACTTGTTTACATCGAAGCAAGGCTACAACCGACTAATAATTCCTGTTCTATAATAATGAATTACCAGACAGGTGTGTTTAGAGTATTACCTAATAGTAAAAATACAAATGCAGGAGAGCAGAATGGCTAAGGCAGACCAAATTTCAAATTGTAACGTTCAAAATCCTAATTATGTGATGGCAGAAATGAAACGAGATCAAACAGTTCTAAACTATGCCCTATTTAAAGCGCGTGAGAAGCTACACGAGCTCAAACACCTAATGAATACGTCACAGTGCAGTGAAAGTGAAATTTTGCGCTATAACGGGGTTTTGGAGATGCTGGATAGCATATTTTCATCAGATGAAAAGGAACGTCAGAACTTATATCACTCTATGATCATGTCTGGTGTACAAATCATGTCCGGTAAGTTAAGTGGTGAGAATAGACAAGCCGTATTAGAAGCAACGACACCAGATCAGTTGGATGAGGTTTTAAAAGCCTCGGAAAATGAGGTATGGACTGAGTTGCAACTGCTATGTGAACAGCAGAACAACCTAAACTAAGAATCCAAAATGAAACTGACAATATCCTTGCCTTTCATTCTGATAACTACGCTGATCTCAGTGCCAGCGTTGGGTAATAGTTATTCTGCAATGGAAGGGATTGAAGGACAGCGATATTCTGATTTAGAGAAATACAAAGCCAACTGTCCAGCTTGTATGAGTGTTGTACAAAACATTAAAGATATCCGCTATCGGGCATGTGCACAATCAGTCACGGCAGATGATGTGATAATTAGGGACCCATTATATGGCTATTTGAATAGTTTGAAATTCATGTTGAATGATGATGCTTATAAACAGGTATTGACAATCATTGGTCATGAGAAGGATTGTTCTAATAGTATGAATTGGCTAGAAAAGGCTAATTCAAAGATCGAGCCACAGCTAAACAAGACATATTGACGGCTATGTGCTGCGCTTTGTACCTCTATTTTTCTGCCCTGCCAAAATGACAGCCAAAAAAAAACGCCACAATGTGGCGTTATAACCCTAGTGTTGGTACTTATTATAATCATATAACGTATGGCAAAACTAATTATACACATAAACACCCATGTGTATATGTGTTAATGTGTATTTGTGTATTTGTGTGTGATTCGTCACATATACACATATGTGTTAATGTGTGTACGCACATATAAAAATATTTTAGGCTTTATAGGTAATCAATCTAAAATCTAAGTGAAGAATTAAATCACAGGTACAATAATAAAAAGCAAAAACACTACCAGTTAAAGTAGAGGACCGGAGCATGTTTGTTTTTAATGAAGAAACGTTCCAACGGAACCCCAGTAATCCATGTCCAGATAATGAATTCAATAGTGACGTGATTGATTTTATAAAGGAAATAAGAAAGTTTTATCCTGAGTTAGAACATTGGAGCAATACCGGTGTACTGTTTGCTTGGGAAGGATATCTGCAAGATGTATACGCGGTCGGTTGGACTGAATTGGTACGCAAGAGAGAGAACGGCTTTCTCGCATACTGCTACATATCGCAGTTACGACCATGCTTTGATTTTGGTGGAACAGGGACATACAACACTGAAGTTTGGGATCTTGGAGAGCAAGAGCCGTGGAAAAAACAACTATTGCCAAAACTACCAGATTGGCTCGAATAATTGAGCATGAGGCACTTTTGTTTTGAATGTTACCTAGTGAAATTGAGATAAAAGTACAATAAAAAGGGATGAAATATCATCCCTATAAAACCACTACCTATTCATTTTCCTTTAGCCACTGATGAACATAATCTGATATTACATCTTTCATTGTGGTGTTTCGTTTGACACATGCAGCTTTGAATCGAATTTGAGTATCTTCGTCAAGATCTACATTAATGCGTTTGGTTTTTGTACTTTTATCAAGAATTTTATCTAAGTCTCTGTTTTCACCGAATTTCATTTTCTGTGAATTTGCTGATTCGTTAACTTTTTTAAGTGCCATAAAGTATCTCTTTTAATTTCAAAACACATATGCGCTTATGTGTTTTAGCGCACACGTGTAGATACACGTTCGTGTTAATGTGTTAATGTGTGAATACACATTATGACTCAAAAATAGTCAAAATTTCTCTGGTTAGTATTTCTATCTCGCCTTTTGCATTTCCATCATTAGTTTCAAAAATACTCTTACCATCTAGAATAGATTTGATATAGCTCTGCCGTTGAGAAATAGCTGTTTTGAAAGAAGGCAAGCCAGTATCTTTGAGGTTGTCTTTTAATACTTGCAACATAGTTGTTTGGTCAATTTTACGAGTAATCAGAAATCTAGCTTCTACTTTACGGCTGTATGCTTGAGCTTCGAGGACCGATGTAACACTACCGGCTGCGGAAAAATCAAGAGGGCTTGGCGAGACTGGAATTATAACTAGATCACTAACCATAACTGCTGCTGATGTAATGACAGAAAGTGAACCAGCTCCATCTACAATGACAAAATCATAATCACTTAGATCTTTACGGATGCTATAAACGTCTTTCTCACTGGCGGCGGTGAAAACATCATAATCACAGTTCCCTTCTTTAGACCAGTTAGATAGGCTCATTTGAGGATCTGTATCTACAACTGCTAATAAATAACCTGCTTTCTGCATAGCAGTAGCAACATTTATGACGGTGGTTGTTTTTCCAGAGCCGCCTTTCGGATTTAAAAAAGAAATTACTTTCACTGGAAAACCTCATATGTTTGTTTGTGTTTTTTTCATTATCTAAGGAAGCCAAAAAATAATCAATGTGTATTTGTGTTAATGTGTATTTAAGCAAAAACACATTAAATTATAAGAAAAACATACCTGACCTGTGAAATCAGTTAGTTACACACGCGATAATGTGTTTATGTGTTTATGTGTTTAGTCACATTAACACAATCAACAATGTTGATACATTTAAATTAGAGTGCTACTATTAAAACTCGGACGTTGAATTGTAGAGGTGATAAATGGCTCAGGTCACAGTAAAAAAATGGGGCAATAGCCCGTCTGTACGGCTTCCTGTTGCAATCATGCAAAAAGCGGCACTTAGCGTTGATGATACGGTTGAAATAGCGGTAGAAGAAGGTCGTATCATCATTACGCCAGTTAAAGCAGTAGAATACTCATTAGAAAATTTGTTAGCCGGTATCACGCCGGAGAATATTCATGAGAAAGTAGACTTCGGAGCTCGAACAGGTAAGGAATTAATTTAATGGTATCTCGATACGTTCCTGATTCTGGCGATTTGATTTGGATTGACTTTGATCCAGTTGAAGGACATGAGCAGGGCGGTCATCGTCCAGCAGTTGTCCTCAGCCCATTTGCATACAATAATAAAGTAGGGCTCTTATTATGCGTACCATGTACAACTAAGGGCAAAGGCTATCCATTTGAATGCGAACTCTCGAACGAAAGAGACAGCTACGCATTAGCGGATCAAGTTACATGTGTTGACTGGAGAGCTCGTAAGGTTACTAAAAAGGGCAAAGTGGAGGCATCAGAACTGGCAGAGATAAAAGCTAAAGCAAAGGCGTTAATAGGTTAGATATAATAATTATAAGGGTTATGGGATAGAATGGAAAATGAAACACTACACACAGCAACAGGTAATCAAACTCCTTTAGATAATGCTATATCATCATTAAGCTCTATTTTAGA
Organism: Providencia sp. 21OH12SH02B-Prov; assembly: GCF_027362595.1. Classification (NCBI taxonomy): domain Bacteria; kingdom Pseudomonadati; phylum Pseudomonadota; class Gammaproteobacteria; order Enterobacterales; family Morganellaceae; genus Providencia; species Providencia sp. 21OH12SH02B-Prov. The sequence continues at coordinate 29,146 of NZ_CP114798.1, read as the reverse complement.
TGTTATTTTCACAGTAAATGATTATGTTTTGTTTTTTATAATTTTAATAATGATTTTCGCTAAATCGAAATCAAGACTATTCAAATTGGCATTTGGTTATTCTGGTATATCAGTTGTATTTTTACTCTCTAGCTATTTTATCAGGGATGATTTACTGTTTGATATTAATAATACACCGCGATTCGGATTATTAATGATCAATATAGGCATGATTACAACAGCATTATATTTAATATACTGGCTTATCTATCTATTCAACGAAAGTGGTATGATTGATAGCAAAAAGAGTGAACCATAGCTAACCGAAAAAGGGTGCTTGTATCACCAATCCTTCGTAATCTATAAAAGAGAAAATGTGGGGGTTTCCCCCCACAAGAGCAACATTACTTATCACAAGATAGCGTAGCTTGAACCACTGTGCCTCCGCTTGTGAAATTTAGTGAACATAAGCGATCACGCATTAACAATGAGAAGCACAGAACTGTGATGCACACAGCAATCAGCCCAATCAGGGCAAATTTGCTCATTTCTCTTGACTCCTTGAGTAAAAGGAGACAGAATCAAATTGCGAAGTTTGTAGACTGCCTCGAATTAAGGGTTATACCTGATTCGGGGCTTTCGTCTTTTTGGCTCGTATCAATGCTCGAACCAAAATGATTCAAGCACCCAAAACGATATTAGCAGATTATTATTAATTGCAATACTATTTATTATTAATAATATTTGTTTGTTTTTATGATATTTCTTTAAGTATTTTAATATAAATGGCTCATACTAACTTGAATTGAATAATATCAATTATATATTTAAATATTCTATGAAATCACCATATATTAGTGGTGGGTATAATTTTATTTACACCCACATGTTATTAATACCTTTCAATAAACCTTAATAGCTACCTTTGTAGCAAGTAGAGATGAATTGTAATTCTCCGTTATTAGATATTTTTGAGTGTAGCACATCAATGCTATATTTAATCATAAAATCTGAAATCTCTTTTGTACAAAAGCTATTCTTCCATTTAGATATTCTTGATATGTTTTGTTCAAAAGCAAACGCATCAACATCTGCATTTTTAAGAGAGAGTAACTTTTTATCTGTGGTATCAAAATTTAGCATATAAGTATTAACCGGACTAGACATCGTTTGTGTAACACCAATATATTTAACATCCCACGCATTAGTTTTATTGAATGAATTGGTTATGTACTCATCTAGCCAGATGTTTATCTTATCCATTTCATCCTTAGATGTTTCCTTCTTGTCAATAAAATCATTTCTACTAAATATATATGTTTTTAAGGTTTCTCCGTTAACAACATCTCTTATAGTTAGCACATTGTTTGCCGTAGAGAAAAATATCTGTGGTTCAGACAGATCAGCACCATACCAACGAGCATTGGGTAAGTTTTCGTCAAAGAAACTTAGTCTGTTTGTTGACTCTTTTCTACACAGATATGAAAAGAGTTTACCATCTTGGCTTCTTATGTATCTAATTCTACTGATATTATTTGAAATTTCCGTCGATTGCATTATATCTATATCACGATCATATATGGTAGATAATCCTGCTTTACAAATTTCTGATAGTGAAAATGACATTTGACTTTCAGCGGAAATCGCATTTTGGATATGTGTGATACTCAATGATAAGACTGCAAATAAAATTAATTTATTGGCTTTCACATTTTTTCCTTTATTTTTACTATAAATTAGCACTTATAGAATTATAAAAATTTATAATTATAGCTACATGGTAGCTATTCAATTGATTCTGATATTACCAAAAAAAGGAAATCACTAATCAGTGTATTAAACCTACTTTCTACCCACAAATTCATAATACAAGTTACATTATGGATTTTAATCATCAATAATGTGCAATATATCACCGAGTATTGTTATATTTGCAATAATATCTATGTTTTAACTTTTGGATGATAAATCCTTGTGTTACTCTTTACTCGGTTAAATATACGTTTAATGTAGTAACGTAAAATCTTTTTAGGTTTTCGATAGGTATTGCAGTTTGACGCACCAGAATCAACGATAATTTTTACACTAATTTTCTACACCAAAGAGGGCGGTAATGGGAGAGTTAATATTACGTGACACTGTAACAAGTATTGTTGATGTAAATAACATGACGAAAAACACCAACAATCCAGCAACCAGCTATTTGCTACGGCTGCGTTCCAAACAAAGTCAAAAGACAATGCGATCCTGCCTCGTGTCGGTGGTCAGGTTGTTTCGTGCTATGGACCCGTTTACTTTCGATTGGTCAATCATAGATCGAGATGCCGTTCAATTGGTACTTCAGAAATTAATACTGGAGAAAAAGACACCTAATAGTATAAACCTAATTCTGAGTGCTATTAAAGGAGTGGCTGAAGAAGCCAGAGCATCACGAATTATAGACAGTGATACATATCAAGATATTAGAAGCATACGCCGGATTCGTGGGAACCGTATCGGTCGGGGGCGTTCACTGAGTAGTAGTGAAATAACTGCTATTTATCAACACCTTGATAGCCTAAATACCGCAGTCTCGGTACGTGATGCGGCGATTGTATCATTAATGCTTGGCTGTGGTTTGCGCCGTGCTGAAGTCACTTTATTGGATATGGAAGATATCAATTTTGATAATTACTCCATTAAAATCATGGGTAAAGGAAACAAAGAAAGAACTAACTTCATGCCAAGTGACACACTCCGTCGTATTCGTTTATGGATAGAAACTGTAAGAGGGGATCATACCGGTGCAGTTTTTACCCGCATACGTAAAAATGATGATGTGACTTGCGATAGAATAACAACCGATGGTTTACGGTATATTATTGATAAACTGGTGAAAGATTCAGCCTCTGATTCATTTACCCCCCATGACTGCCGACGAACCTATGCTACTAAGCTGTTAGAACTCGGTGAGGACCTACTTACTGTCAGGGAGGCTATGGGGCACAGTAGCGTAGCAACCACACAGCGGTATGACAAACGAGGTGTAACACGCTTAGAAGCTGCTGCAAGGAATCTTATATACTAATGATAGGATGGAAAAATGAGATCTGAAACGCACATTACCGAAACAGAAGCAAAAAAAATTGTTAATAACCAGATACCTAGCGATAAGTGGGTGTTACGTTCAATTGATGAACGTGACTATGGGACAGACTTCATGATTGAAATATTTGAAAACAGTAATCCAACGGGTGATTGTTTTTTTGTTCAATCTAAAGGAACTGTCAGTTCATTTGATGAAACTGTAAAACTAAGTTTTCCTGTTAAAACAATAAAATACGCATTATTATTTAACGTTCCTTTTTTTATATTTTACACATCCATACCATCAAATGAAACTAAATACATATGGTTACAAAAGTATGTGGAAATACACCTTAATAATAAAAATCAAAAATGGCAGCAACAAGAATCAGTGACAATCACATTCCCTGAAGAAAATGATCTATCCTCGAATATTGAAAAAGTAAATGAACTATTAACGAATCACCGCGCAACGTCACAAAGTTTAGCATTTCTAAAAGTATATGAAGAATTAGTGTTTCACGCTAAAAATGTTTTATCTGGTGAATTTGGAGTGGGTCATACTTGTGTTATTTACTGTTATAAATTAGTAAAATTAAATTGGTTAATTAATTATCTAGCATCTAATACTTGTGTGAATATCGAAAGAATGAATATTTTCAATATGAAAGATGCATTTGAAGAAATTGCAAGTACAAATATTATTGACAATGAAAACAGGAACGTAATTACTGAACAATTAAAATTATTGAGAGAATTGAAACAAATTATTATATCAACAGAATCAAGAGAAGAACTAGGCTGTGAAAATTACGGTTTATTCCCATTTTAATTACATCAAGTGAAATAAACATGCGAAATCTAACGGTATGGACATTATCTGAAATAACAAAACTATTCGGAACCATTAATGAGCCGTTTTTCATCGAAAAGATATCCAAATTTACCGGACGGAGTGTAAATGATGTCCTCTCTAAATTATTGAACATGGGGTTGTGTGAAATAAACTATGAGGATAATAAGATATCTACGGCTAGGAATACAAATTTAAACCATCTCATTCCTCATTCATCATTTATTCCTAAATTATTAGAGCTTGGTTGGATATATGAGTTATCAAACAGGGAGGAATCTCTTAAAGCCCCCAAGTGGTGGGTGAGTAATGATCAATTCCCTATGAGCAACACTAACGATTTGAATCGTAATGAAACAGTATGGGTTAATGTAGAAATTCATACAGTTATCTCCATGATACAAAACAAGATGAACCTAAGCTCAATTGCAGATAAAATACATAGAAGTCAACCATCTATAACTACAATGTTAATGGATCTTGGTATTTTAGAATGCATTGACAAGCAAGAAATCTTTTTGTCTGAAGTTAACGAAGTGAAACTTTCAAAGTATACATTTAATAATGCGCTTGTTCTTATTAATCATGGATGGGTTGTTACCAGAAATAATTTACATGCGCCTAATTGGTGGCTTGAAAATAACAAAAATAATGAGAATGTCCATAATAACCACTACGATGAAAAGGAAGAAGTAACCGGTAGTGACAGCAGACAATTGTATATGTTTGTTAAAACTGAATTAGAAGGTATCCTAAACACTATTCATGAAAATAAGCGTATCGAAGAATTGTCAGATATCACGTATTTGGGTTATAAACTGTCAGATTTAACAACCTACATCGGTATTACTACAGTTAGTGCAGGGCAGTTCACAAGGAACCATAAAACCCACATGAGCTATTTTATGGATAAACCTTATAATATAAAAAAAATATTGATTAACTTTGGCTGGAAAATTTCAGAGGATTCATTAGCAGCTCCTGAATGGTGGTCTAATGAAGAATAAACACACCGCTTTTATTCAAATCATTTTTCTCACCATTGCTTGTGTATATCCTGCATATTTATTAATTCGTAGAAAAAACATAATTGATATTTCCATATTAATATTTATTTGTATTTATTGCACTAGTTGGCGATTATATTGAATCTACGACGTTAATTGAATTATCTAAGGCTTTAGCATCATTATTTCTTATTGCAATTTATGTACATTGCTATCACATCTATTTTAAGCACTCTAAAAGCAATATTGATTCAATTAGTTTTAAAGCAATAGATAATAAGATGGGATATCTTATTTTTTCCAGTGAAACTATATGTTATTTCTTACCTTTAAAAAAGAGTAGCCACTTTAATATATTATGGTTTTATGGATATTTGAAAGCCATAACCATGCACCATCAAAATAGAAAGTGATACTTTTATGACTGTTTACTAAGAAAAAAGCTACTACATAACGGGTACATTGCCTTTTTGATTTCTGAAGGCTGAAGCTCATGAACTTCATAAGTACCCTTATTCTTGCACTTATCCTACGAATTCTTTACCTCATATATCGAAAACGTAAGCCTAGTTTTTATGGCACTGTTGCAAAGTTTAAGTAGCCGGTATGCTAAATTAACTATTTCATTACTGAGGTCCGTTTGGTGAATGCATTTAAAGGTCGTCATTTCACTGGTATTATCATTCTTTGGGCGGTACATTGGTACTGCAAATACGGTATCAGTTACCGAGAACTTCAGGAAATGTTGGCTGAGCGCGGTGTAAATGTAGATCACACGACAATCTATCGCTGGGTTCAACGTTATGCACCAGAAATAGAAAAGCGGTTACGTTGGTATTGGTGTAATCCCTCCGACCTCAACAATTGGCATTTAGACGAAACTTATATCAAAGTGAATGGGAAATGGACGTACCTTTACCGAGCTGTCGATAGTCGAGGGCACACCATTGAATTTTATCTCTCGCCTCGTCGTAATACCAAGGCAGCTTATCGATTTTTAAGAAAAATATTCAATCGCGTTAAAAAATGGTAAATCCCCAGGGTTATCAATACAGATAAAGCCGCACCTTATGGCCGAGCGCTTAACCTTCTCAAAGAAGAAGGAAAATGCCCTACACATGTAGAACATCGACAAATCAAATTTCACAATAATGTCATTGAATGTGATCATGGAAAATTGAAGCGCGTGATAAATCCCACCTTAGGGTTTAAATCAATTAAAACAGCACATGCGACCATTAAAGGAATTGAGGTGATGCGTGCGCTTCGCAAAGGTCAAGCAGAACATTTTTACTATGGCCAACCGTTAGGAGAAGTGCGCCTCGTGAATAGAGTATTCGGACTTTAATCCACTTTGAGCGGAAAAGCTCAGCTTCACGATTCTATTTGCAACAGTGCCTCACAGGGTGCCGTTGCGCATGCACCATGTCACAATGCGAAAACAACCAATACGAGCACCAACCAAAAGAGCAGACACAAAGAAAAAATACCGAACCACACATTTCTGGGGTTTTTAACCAATAAAAACAAAAGATGCTGATACCTTTCCTAAATACACAATTTTTGGCTAATCATTTTTCCCCGCAAACCCATCGCACCTATGAAGTGAGAATACATAGAGCATGAAATGAGTGATGCCCCTTTTACATAACAGAACAAAAAGAGGACATATAAAAATTCCATTTATTATGGCCCCCATCACATTGCCATGAGGACCACATGTTCGCGTTAAAAGTGGTAACGGACACCGGCGTGCAGAGAATGCAACTGCACTTTGGTATGCACGTCCCCATCCCCCTTGATGATGCCGTTCGCTGCCGACCAGTCGGTGGTAATGTCACCGGCATCAGTAAAGGTGTAACCCAGTTCAACCGAGACATTTTCGGTCGCATCCCAGGCCACGCCGGCACCGACGGCCCAGGCCAGATTGGTCTTCTTGCTGCTGTAGTTGTCTTCTGCCAGCGCCTGTCCCCCCACGTTGCTGCTGGTTGCGATGTTATGGCGCACGAAGGCCGCCCCCACCCCTGCCATCACATACGGCGTGATGTCATTGCCCAGCGGGAAGTCATAGAAGGCATTGACCATCAGCGTATTGACGCGGGTCTTCTGACGCACCTCAGCCGTGGCCGGCAGTGCGAAGTTGTTCTTCGCGTCCCCGTTCCAATAACCGTTAGCTGACGGTTTGAACGAGAAGTCTTTCTCGGATTTACCGAAGGTCTGGAACGCCAGCTCGGCCCTGACCGGTTGCTGCCAGTCATCAGCAAAGCGATACCCCACGGCAATCGACGGCGAGAACACGGAAGACGAGGTGTTCTCCAGTTGCGTTTTACCCATATCCCAATTCAACGCACCCACAGTGGTCCCCGCTTCACTCGCCGTATTCTGAGAATTACGGAACTGCGATGCCCCAAGCTTGCCGGAAAGGTAAAAACCTGAAGAAATGGTTTCCGCCATGGCCCCCGCCGACATCAGCGAAAAAATCACTCCTGACAATACGCGCATTTTCATTATCACTGCCCTCTGACTCAAAAATTGGTTCTTAATTGTTGCCGTAATACCCGATATGCATCGACACCCCGCCAAATTGCCTGGCAAATCTGCCAGGCAATCCTTGTTTGAGGTCCTACATACATCGAGAAAACGGTGTTACAAATACTCCAGCGTAAAGGTCGCCATTGAATTGGCCGTTCCCGCCGTGACAGCACCGCCCGCCCGGACGTAACGGGCATAAAACGGGATCGACACACTGGATGCATTGGCCGTCAAGCCATAGGCCGGCGTGGTGTAGCCCGGCGCAACCCGTTTACGATTCCAGTCCAGCAATTCCACCCCCACGTTTGTGGCCGTGCTGCCGGACGTCAGGGCAAACAACTCATTGTTGCTGGCATGCGCCGTACCATTCCAACTGAGTTTGACGCCGGACGCTGCCGGTCCACAATCCTCGAGATTGATAGTGAAACGCACCAGCGGGACCGGGGCGGGGGTTTCCACAAATTGCTTGGTCGCCCAGACACCCAGATTCACAGTTTTATTGATTGAGTCTGTACTGACCGAGCAGGCATTGGAAACCAACGTCGCACGCATATAGAGGTTCACAACGCCCAGGTCAGCCCAGGCGGGTGACAAAGCCCCCATCCCTGCAATGAGGACGAGCGAACGAATGAACTTCGCGTGCCTCCGGCAAGAAAAGCTATTGATGGAGTCAATAGATAACATTATTCATTCTCCATTTATCAGGGGAAGTCCACACGCAAATAAGCTCGGGACGTCACAGGCCCTTCAGTCGGCTTATTACCCGTCACGCTCACCGGGTAGGCTTGAATAGTGACGTTTTGACGTGCATTGCTGTCAAGGGTAAACGGAATAACACTGGATAAGTTATTGGGTATCAATGGTGTTCCGCTATTATTGGTTACACGGAACCCGACATCATTATTTTCATCCGAAACCACAATATTACCGTTGGCTTTATCCGCCTGTAAGCGCATGGTCAATTGCGAATTTCCTGCAATATTATCGCATTTAACACTAACAGTCCTTTCCTTTGGCTGAATACCTTGTGCAATACTTCCTGCTGTCTTAAATGCACCGGAGGAAATATTACCGAAATCCATATTAATAACTTGACCAGCAGCCAGCTCACAAGTTTGAGGAACTTTAATATTAAGACTCAAATAGATTCGCGACGTAACCACGTCCTTCTTTGCGCACCCCGTAGGAGTTCCTCCTGGTTGACACACTCCAGTTTCTGCCAATAAAATATTTTTTGAATATGTCCCTGAGATAATTTTCTTATCAATCCTTATTCTAGACGTATATGTATGGGGAACACCTCCCCCCAACTGCCCCTCTGTGTGATAATATTTATAAGCGCAATTTTTATTAACATCCATCACAGTCACATTAAAAGGAAAAAATCTAGTAAAGCAGGGATCTTCATCCCTTAAAGCCACTGATATATAGTCATCAATTTTCTTATAGGTCCAAGTAGGTTGATAGAAGCCAGGACTTCTTACCGCCTCTCCAGCATAGGCGCCCCAACCATTGGCAAGCCCAACACTATAACGGAGAGTAACACCAGATACTGTTACGGGATTACTATCCTTTGTTATCCCAATATTATTCTCATTCGAACTCAAGGTATCCGAGATAATATTATCCGCCCTCTTATCGCAGCCAGATACACATGTAACAGCTTGTGCATTGCCAGTGACAAACATAAGCAAAGAAAAAAAGCCACTACCCAAGAACATTTTCTTGAACTGAGAATTCAACATAGTCTCATACACCTTAGAATTAACCGCGCTTAACCAAAGCTTGCAAATGACAGCTTCAATTTAAATACATTGTTAGCAATACGGTCCCAATTGATTTATCGACTTAGCATCAGCTTACGACTCAATCGCTCACTAATTACACCCGGCACGAGCGTAACTGATGCCGCGCTTCTCTGCGTCTTTACCCAACTGGTAGCTCACCGTGCATTGCTGTGATGCCGCATGACCCCAGACTACTTTCAGTTTGCCGTTAGGTTTCAGACCCGACATAAACACCTGGCCCGCATCACCCACGATGCCACCACCGCCACCGCCCGTTTCGTCACTCACCGAGGCCCCGAACGGCACTGGCTTGCCGTTACGCTGCGTCAGCGTGATTTTCGCCCTCGCCCCGATGCGCGCATCGAAGCTGGCGCGCACCACTGCACCCTTGGTCGGCACCACGTTGGTCACGGCATTATCCAGCTCGGCGTTGTCCTGCAGCGTTGTCGTATCCAGCGCAATGCGGTTCACCCGGTAAGCCGTGGCATACGGCACAACGGCATACCCGCGCCAGTCGGTACTCACCCCGGTCGCGTTCTGCACGCGAACGCTGTCCGCGCCCGGCGCCTTGACCAGCACGTTGGTGTCCCCCAAAGGCTGACTGAGTGTCACGCCGTCCGCATGCGCCACCACCCCACCACTCAGGCCATAGTTCACCTGCTGGTAGTGTTTGCCGTAGCTGTAACCAAGGTTGCTGTTCGCATAACGCCCCTGGTAGCTCAGACTCGCCATGCCGGTGGCACCACCGCCTTTCGTGGTGTGACCCTGCTGCACGCTATAGCTGAGATTGTTGTCATCCAGCAGCGTACCGCTCACCCCGGCCTGCTGCGCTACCCGATTATCCGCATCGTGCGTCACCGAGTAGGTGGCGTACGCCGTGTTGGTCGAGTTGGTGATGTCGCGCGCCTTGCCCATCCCCGTCAACCAGCGGCTGAGCGGCACCGAGATGTTGAACGCCACGCGGCGGTCCGCATCACTCAGGCCCGGACTCTTGTTCCACGACCAGTTCAGGTTGTAGTTGATGTCTTCCCAGTTGCCGCTGTAACCCACCTGCCACAACTGGTCCTTCTCACTGGTGCGCCAGTAGGTCTGGTGGCTGCCGGTCACGTACACCGTCCCCACATCCGACACCTGCTGACTGATGTTCACCTGCAGTCGCCCTTTCTTGCTGTAATACAGGTTGTGGTAGTCCAGCAGCTCCGGCTTCGTATCTACCGGCCCATCCTGCGTCTTCAGGCGATAGCCTTCCATCTGGCGCCATGCCGTTTCACTCAGCGTGTAGAACCCCTGGGTCGAATAGCGATAACCCAGCAACTGGAAGTTGGTGCCATAATCGTTCAGCGACTTGGCGTACAGGAAGCGCAGCGATTGCCCTTCTTTTTGGCTGTCGTCAGGCAGCACGCTGCGGGCATGCGTCACATCCGCCGAGACGGCACCCCAGTTACCCAGGTTCTTGCCCGCGCCGAACGCAAAGGACTGGTAGTTGTCCGACAATTGCGAACCGCCATACAGTGTCACCCCGGCCGGCAAGCCCCAGATAAGGGTCCCTTGCCAGAAGTCCGGCGAGTCCTGCAGGTCAGAGCCGGAACGGAATTGGCCAGCCGTCAGGGCATACTTCACCCGCCCTTCACGCTGCAGTATCGGTACCGCCGAATACGGCACGGTGAATTGACTGACGGTGCCGTTGTTCTCCCGCACGGAGACCTGAAGGTCACCGCTGGTCGATGTCGGGTACAGGTCGGTGATTTCGAATGCCCCCGCCGGCACGTAGGTCTGATAAATCTCATACCCGTTCTGGCGAATGGTTACCTGCGCCGGGCTGTTCGCCACGCCGCGCACCGTCGGCGCAAAACCGCGCATGCTGTCCGGTAACATGCTGTCATCGCTTGCCAATTGCACACCTCGGAAGCCGATACCGTCAAACACGTCTCCTTCGGTGTAGCTGTCACCCAATGTCAACAAGCTCTTCAACGGAATGATGCTGCGCTGGGCATAAGTGTTGACGTTACGCCAGCTGTTGTTGTGATAGCGTCCGTTCTCACTGTAGTTCCATGTACTGTAATTACGCAATCGCCATGGTCCGATGTTCACCCCACTGTTTAGGTTCAGGAAATAACTGTTGTAATTGGCATCACTTTCCGTGTTCTTGCTGTTGCTTCCCGAAAAGCTGTAATTCAATATGGCGGCCGTGATACCATTATCCCATCGCTCCGGCGGAATATACCCACGAACATTGTTTCTGAATGCCGCCTGCGGAATACTGATATCCAAACGCTGACGCTCGAATGTGAAACGCGTCTGCGCCTTGTCAAATGACACAGGTAGGTCTGCACACTGCTCTCCCGTGAGCTTAAGCAGCTCCGGTGATGCTTGAATATTCACATCGTGCTTTTCTAGCCAAGCACGTGACAAGCATGGCATCAACCCCGTATCGTCCGCACCTTTGCGGCCTTTTTCCAGTGCATCAAAACGCACATCCTGCGTACCGATATATTCCTCGTTGATGTAAACCTCAACGCGGTACGTGCCAGCTGGCTGCCCTTCTCCTTTCGAAAAACGGGATAAGTCAGCTACCTGCGACACATCACCGGATAAAAATGCCGGGTTAAAATACTCTTCTGCATAGCTAGTATGTGTTCCCAGTCCCATCAGAGCAAAACAGGGAAGCAAGGATAGTTTGGCCCACACGGCACTTTTATTGAAAGATACCGGCAGCTTGAAATACGGCATAACTGACTCCTCTGGCAGCACAAACGGGCAGTCGCTATTTGCTGGCCGTGCACTGTTACTTAATTCTGATATTCAACGCCTGCCGTCAGACTTTACCCACCAATCAGTTGATTTGAACCTTAGTGGCAGAGGTATTCGCCCCGTAATCGTTAATCGTCTGATAGCTTAATGTTCCCGTTGTCACGCCTTTTGGCAGCGCCACGCGCGCACTGGATTTGGGCGGCACCATCGTGGTGGCGACATTGCGACCACCGATGGACATGTTCACCAGCGTCACATAGAACGGCGAAGCATTATTGATAGCCAGCGAGTCACCACTGCGGCTAAAGCTCAGCTTGGACGGCGCATCCGCAGACTTTTCCGTTAACCCCGCAGGACGGAAAAACAATTTTATCCGGGCCAGCACGGCAATCTGCAGGACGTTGTTATCCTTGATCTCGTCTTTATTGATGGACGGAATGGCCTTGTTGTTCAGCCAAAATAAGGTCTCGCGGTCCTGAGGCAGTTTTTCGCCGCTGTAAATAATACGCAGCGTATTTTCACTTTTCGGCTTGCTGACAAATAAGGGCGGTGTAACTATAAAGTCTTCCGTCTTTTTGCCCGCTTCATTTTCTACCCAGGTCTGAATCAAATACCGGTTATGCTCGTCACTGTTATTGACCGACAATGAAACCTGACGCGCATCCGCCGGATAAATCACCCGCGTCGACCCCAGCGCAATACCACCGGCCCAGGACAATGACGGCAACATTAGCAATGCACTGAGCCCAGTAACGGCAACGGCTTTTTTAAATTGGAAAAAATAAGAATCAAACATGGAAACCTCACTGTTATTCATTCCGCACCCGGTATGCATGCCGGTAAAGAAATTGCGTCGTGGTTATTGATAGGTGAGTGCGAACCAGGTAAAGGCATCGGCATTTCCCCCGATCACCTGACGGGACGTTGCCCGATAGCGCGCATGAAAGCGCAGGCGATTATCCCCTTCATGCAACCAGCGCCAGCTACTTGGTTGCCAGTTACTTGGTTGCGTATTAGGCACAATTATTTTCCCCTGTTCATCAAACAGCGCGAGTCCGACACCCGTGGCCGCATTCACCCCGTGACCCGCTTTGAGCACCTGCGGATCCTTGTCGTCTGTGACACCAAAAAACGTCACGCCGACTTGTTCGCTGACGGCCGTACTGCATTCAGTCAGGCGAATGCTAAAACCCACTGGTGAGGTCAAGCTCCCCACACCACTGAATTGGTTGCTACGCAATTGCCCCATATTGATCGTCTGACTTAGGCTATCGATGGCCACCGTACAGGCTTCAGCCGTCAACGCACCACGAAAATGTGTGATACCCCCATCAATTACAACGTGATGCCGGTTCCCTGCCAAAGCCTGTGTGGATACCATGAGCAGCAGCACAGCACTGGCGTACAAGTGTTTTTTGTACATGCTCGCCTCCTGTTTATCGGGTAAAGACCGCCGTTACCGACGGTCAGCATGTCACCGGACAAGAGAATCAGTTGTATTGCATTTTGAAAGTCGCATCCGCGTCTGCTTGACCCGGAGTGACGCTGGCTTGGGTGGACTTGTAGCGGGCGGTGAAGCTCAGCACGTTGGAGCCGTCAACCAGTTTCTGCGCCGTAGAGAACTCGGAGCCGTCCGGCTTCAGCACCTTGCCGGTGTGGTCGGAGATTTCGATACCCACGCCAGATGCAGTACCGGCGGCACCACCGGCGATGTTACTGACGGTCAACACGGTCGGATCGTTCTGATCCAGGCTGCCATAAAACGAAGCGGCTGCCGTGGTAGAAACAGAAGTGTCACAATCTTCCAGCTTGATGGTGAACGGTACCGCATTGGAGCGTGTGCCCACAGAGCTGAAGTTAGCGGTACGGAACTGACCCATCTTCACGGTTTGGTCGACGGAATCCGCGCTGACCGCACAGGCCGCATTGACAATCTGGCCGGTGAAGTGAACGGTACCGCCAGTGACAATTGCCGCTGACGCCGCGGTGCCTGCGGACAGCAGAGCCAGACCCAAAATTGATTTGATGAAACGCTGTTTGTTCAACATACGTAAGAACTCCTTACCTAAATTTTATTAATTTCAATAGAAAATTAGCGATTCCCTGCCGTATTCGCCCTGCTCTCGACTCAAAATAACTGACTACTTAGCTCAAGAAGGGCACTACTCTTCGTCCTATTGAGAGTAAAAAATCAACACATTAATTCTTTGCAATAAACCCTTTTTACCCACTACGTGGAATGCCGTAGAGAGGGGCAATACAACGCCATAATATTTCCTTAATTATCATCCGATAAAGCATGCATTAATATGCTCGATTAATGTCACGATAATCGGTAAACATTTACCATTTACTCGCTCAAGTGGATCGCTAATTTAAATACCTCTGTATATTTATACTTCTCAAAAAATTGTTTAGAAAAAGAAAACTGAAAGATAAATAAAAACAACAACGTTAATCGATAAAATAAAAACAAGAGTAAATAGATTAATATTTATTTTTTTCATCATGCCATGTTGTTACTAATTCAAAAAAAAACAAAACATCTTGAACCGGTATATTTAAAACACGGAAGAAACGAAATAATGTATCTAAATTAAAATGAGTCATTCCACGTTCATAGCGTGAAATTTGTTGTTGGCTTAACCCCATTAATTTCGCCAATTCCGCTCCAGATAAATGATTATTATGTCTTTGCTGTTTTAAATATTCCCCTATTAACGAAGAAAGCGATGAATGTTGATTTAAATATCGATCATAACCATTTAACACATCTCCCCCCATAATGTGAAAAATATGTTGTTAATAAATACGTGATATGAAAATCACAGCGAGATTGTCATTTAGTGAATAAGCATTCACACTTAAGCCGTGTATGAATATACGACTTTACTAATCCCCCTTCTAATCGTTTTTATCGTTCAAATTGAACATTTTAATTGTTAACGACTATTGATTATATATTTATTGATCGCTGATAGCGATAATTTAGGCAATTATGTTTTTTTATCATATTGATAATAAAAAGAAAATAAAAAAAGCACTCAGTCAAACAATGAATAAGGTAAACAGTGTATGACAAATTAATTAAATACGTCCTTCAGCTACAAAAAACCCAAAATTAGAGTATATAATTTGAGTTAAAAATAGAATATAGGGAATATTAAATGAATTAGATATATGTAAGCTAATTATGACTATAAAGACAAGATTGATGTACGTTAAAATATTTTATTTGTCTATTTCAGCGTGTTTTTTAAAAGAGAATGAAAAATTACAAACAAAAATGGTAATTACACATTAATAGTGTAATCAATGTAAAACAAAACGAATCGGGTCAGATTGTTGTGCTTTAATAAATGTGGACACTTTGATAAAGGAATCTATTCACCTTTAAAATAAGATGTCGATATGAAACGAAAATCACCTAAGCAATATACTGAACGTTTTAAAAAAGAAGCGATTAATTTAATACTGGAACAAGGCTATACAGTTCAACAAGCAGCTAATGCGCTCGGAATTACCACTAAACTACTCTATGCTTGGCGAAAGCGCCATGAAGCCGAAAATAAGCCTAACGCATTAACCCCCTTTGAGCGACAAGAGCTACTCGCTTTACGCAAAGAAGTTAAGCAACTGAAAATGGAGAAAGAAATCCTAAAAAAGGCGAGCGCCTTCTTTGCGAAAGAGTTGCTATAAGGTGTTGGTTTGTTCAAGAGCATAAAACACAATATCCCATTAAGCATTTATGTCGAATGATGAAGCTCAGCCGTTCAACGTTTTATACTTGGCAAAAGCGCCCCGTTAAGCCACTTGATGATGACACGCTTGAATTGCATCAAAAAACTTGCTCCCTCTTTAGGGAAAGCCGGCAAAGCTTAGGTTATCGCATGTTAGCGGCTCAATTACGCAAAGAAGGTTATGCTATCAGTGATTATCGAGCTCGAAAATTAATGAAGCAGTTAGGGTTAGTGGTTAAACAAAGAAAACCCTATCGAGTTACCACGAAAAATAAAGCGACTGCGGATAATTTATTAAATCAAAATTTTAATCCGGTAGCCGCGAATGAAATCTGGGCTGGCGATATCACTTATTTAAAGACACCGGAAGGTTGGCTTTATCTGGCTATTGTGATGGATTTATATTCTCGGCGTATTGTGGGTTGGCATATGTCATCCAAAATAGATACCGCCTTGATAAGCAAAGCGTTAATGATGGCCTATAACTTACGTTCGCCCTCAAAGGGTTGTGTGTTTCATAGTGACCGAGGAAGCCAATACACAAGTGGGCAATATCAAGCGTTACTGAAAAGTTATGATATGCGCTCAAGCCAAGGTGATATAGGGGCTTGCTGGGATAATGCGGTAGTTGAACGATTTTTTGGAAGTTTAAAGCATGATTGGTTATTTAAAAGACCCCATGCAAATCGGTCAGAAATGAAACAAGACGTGCTGGATTATCTGCGTTATTACAATTTAACGCGATTACACACGGCAAATAATTATTTATCGCCTGTGGAGTATGAAAACTCCTTCAGAAAAGTGTCCTAATTTTGTTGTGCAGAACATTTTGCCAGACTGCGAATGGCAACACATCACCCTCACGATGCCTCATCTGCTTTGGCCTTTCTTCAATAACAACTGGATCTTACTTAATCAACTTTTTCGCTGTGCCACCCGTGCTATGCTCAAACACGCCAGACGTCATGGGCTCGAAATTGGCATTTTCTGTGCCTTACATACTTATGGTCGCCAACTCAATCAACATCCCCACATTCATTTATCAGTGACCCGAGGCGGACTCACGCAATATGACACATGGAAACCCATTTTCTTTAAAAAGAAAGACGTCGAAAAAGTCTGGCGCAGTGCCGTTATTCGTCTCCTTCGAGACGGCTATTTTCAGTTACAACCCAATAAATTGCCTGGCTTCGGGCACATTCGGGATTACCCGACCTGGTGTCGTTACCTCAATGCTCAGTTTCAACGGTATTGGAAAGTGCATTTTGCCAAAAAGACACTAGGCGCTTGGCACAATGTCAAATATCTGGGCCGATACCTAAAGCGTCCTCCAATCTCGGCTTCCCAATTGAAACACTACAGCGGGGGCACAGTGGTGCATCATTATTATGACCACCATAGCCAACAATACCGACGACAGACCTTATCTCAAGAAGAAATGATACGGCGTTATGTTAGTCATATCCCCGCACGGCATTTTAAGATGATCCGCTATTACGGTTTTTTAGCTAATCGCAAACGTGGGCGTTTATTACCCAAAGTGTATGACGCGTTGGATATGAACCATCCTAACGTGCCTGAAAAACCGGGTTTTCAGGCCCTTATCAAAGGATTTTTAAACACAGATCCGTACCAATGTATTTTATGTGGAAACCGACTGCGGTTTATGAGTGCGGAAAAAGGCATACATGCAGTCACTTTATTATCAGAAAGACGGGATAAAATGGCTCAAAAAAGATGGTTACAAACGGCAGCCTAGGATCAGTGTGCCTATAATTAGGCTTTTAGGTTACAATTTAAACGAATGACTGTTCTCATGGTTAATCAACAAATAAATAATCAGAATTTAATAAAAACATAGCACTCAAAACACTCGAAAACACTCGATTAGTACGTTACTTCATTGATTGAGATTCCTAACCATGAACGCGCGGCTGAAGAACTGGGGGTGAGAATGCGAAGCTATAAACGTTATGAGAAAGCGCAAAACATCGCTAAACTCATTGAGCTAGCGACGTTTGCATTAAGCACAAAAAATGACAAAGGAATAGGGTGAAGCTACTGCAAGGAAATCAGCTCTTCGCGGCTTAAGCCGGTACTCTCAATGATAAGGTCAAGGCTAACCCCATTTTTAAGTAAGTTACGCGCCATATCCAGTTGACGCTGATGTGCAAGCAGTCGTTCTTCTTCACGTCCTTTCTCAATACCTTGCTCTAGTCCTTGCTCTAGTCCTTGCTCTAGTCCTTTTTCCCAACCGATTTTCTCGCCTTTATCTTGTAAGCGTTGTGCGATATTCACGATAACCTCCTGATGCCTATCTGCCTGTTCACTCAATTGCTGGACAATATGTTCAAAGTTGGGGGAGTCCAGTGCAATGAACAGATAATTGAGGATAGTGACGATGTCGTTATCATTATTATACTGTTGATTGAGCGCTTGTGCCAATAGCGGGATAATTGTGTCAAATTCATCCCGCAAATATTTGTGCTTCATCGCCAGCTCCATCACGGCCACTTTGCGATGATTAACTAGTTCGTTATCGTCAATCACCGTTACATCAACCAACGGGAACGGCTGGGTATATAATTCATTAGCCATATCCGGTAACGGAAAGCAATCGGTCCACAATTGAGAATAGGGGTAGGGTGAACGACCACCGTGATAAAACAGTACCGGCACGACTAACGGTAACGTTTTATGCCCTTGCTGAAGATGTTGGTTCATGGCTAAGAAAGCATAGTGCATGAGTCTCCAGGCCATGAGTTTATCGGGCGTAGACTGGTGCTCGACGAGAAGATAGATATACCCTTCACCTTCGGTGGTTTGCACCGAATAGAGCACATCGGATAATCGAGATCGCAGCTGTTTATCGATAAACGAGGAATTTGTCAGAGCCAATGTGCTGAAATCACACAACGCTTTGATGTGCTCAGGCAGGTGAATGTCAAAAAAGTCCTTTGCGCTGTCAATCTGCGTCATAAACCCTTTAAAAGCCGCATCATGTGCCGTCGGCGTGTGCTTAGGTTTCATTATTCGGTTACTCACTCCTCACGAAAGAATGTGCATCATAACGCGGAATTAATTTCCTGTCTGTTTTTCGGCTTTCAATGTTCACGTTAAGCCTAATTTACATTTTCTCCCACATATTCAATGAATTTAATCACACAATTTCAATGAATTAGTTAGCTCACGGACGATAAGTAAAAAATTTCATTCGTTTTAGTCCAAGTCAACATGTCAATCAAATCACGTAAAATGTTCGCCTTATTGGGATGTTTTGACTTAAAGAACGGTTTGTCCGTCGACCACTCTAAAACTCTTATAACCCAAAAAGTTAAGGCGAAATTTTTATTTCTTACCGTGACGCGAATTTTATTTAACTAATTGAATTTTAGTAACTTTAATTTTTTTCAAAATTCATAGTTTAAAGGGGATTATTGTATAGCTATTAACGACCGTTAAATGATTATCACTTTGTCTAAGCAATATAGCCTATAAAACATACTCAAAATGTTATGTTTTACGTGGGATTTCTGGTTAAAAGTTAACACCATATAAAGTATCAGCTCAATACAGGCTATTTTTACCTGAAATATCTATTAATTTAATGAAAACATCAAAACTAATAATTCTTTTATATTCAAGTAGTTATAAGACTAAAAATAAAATCAAAGAAAGATAACTGATAATGTAACATACTGTTTTTGAATATAAAAATTAGAAAAATCAGACAAACCGTTCTTTAAGTCAAAATACCCCTATATGCTAAAAAATAATATCAGTTTTAAAGTATTGATAGAAGAAAAAATACGAATAGCAGCAGAAACGGGGATTTTCTATGTGAAAATTGATGAAATATTTCCTTATATTCGAAAATAATAATTGGCTTTAAGTAGTTATTTTTTGTCTACGTTATTTCCTGAAATACATAGAGTGACATTATTTTCAATAGGTTGATCTATACGGGCTTGTTGCAAATAATAAATTTGTAACAAGCCCCTATCAAATAGTCCAAAGTCTGAGTCGACGAGGTAACTGTTGGGACAACAGTCCAATGGAGCGATTTTTTAGAAGTTTAAAACATGAATGGATGCCTTCAATAGGTTATGGAAGCCTAAAAGAAGCAGAACACGGAATTATTCGTTACATCACAGGCTATTACAGCAATATCAGGCCTCACTGGTATAACGGAGGGTTGACCCCAAATGAATCAGAGCGGCTGTTCTACATACAGTCTAATGACGTGGCCAATATTAGTTGACCACTTCACCCTTAATTCGAGGCAGTCTACAAACTTCGCAATTTGATTGCGTCTCCTTTTACTCAAGGAGTCAAGAGAAATGAGCAAATTTGCCCTGATAGGGCTGATTGCTGTGTGCATCACAGTTCTGTGCTTCTCATTGTTAATGCGTGATCGCTTATGTTCACTAAATTTCACAAGCGGAGGCACAGTGGTTCAAGCAACGCTATCTTGTGATAAGTAATGTTGCTCTTGTGGGGGGAACCCCCCACATTTTCTCTTTTATAGATTACGAAGGATTGGTGATACAAGCACCCTTTTTCGGTTAGCTATGGTTCACTCTTTTTGCTATCAATCATACCACTTTCGTTGAATAGATAGATAAGCCAGTATATTAAATATAATGCTGTTGTAATCATGCCTATATTGATCATTAATAATCCGAATCGCGGTGTATTATTAATATCAAACAGTAAATCATCCCTGATAAAATAGCTAGAGAGTAAAAATACAACTGATATACCAGAATAACCAAATGCCAATTTGAATAGTCTTGATTTCGATTTAGCAAATATCATTATCAAAATAATTAAACATATAACGGTCGTGTATTCAATATAGAGATCATCACAATAGGTAATGCTCCCGCTCGATGAATGTGCCGATGATTTTGTCATGCATTTCAGGCGACTTAGAGTAACCTAACGTCTTACGGTTAAAACGCTTTAAGCGATTTCTTAAGTTCAGATTCTCTCTTTCTATTCGTTGAGTATAAAACTTACTTGCTACGTGTTTTTGTTTAGGCAATATCTCATAAGTACTGAACTTATCCGTGCACCAAAAAGCCACATTAAACCGAGACAGTAAAGCCAGTAACTGGCGAAGAGTCCTTTTGTTTCGACGACCAAACGTATGAGCAATAATCCGTTTTAGGCGGGGCTCCCACGCATACCAAAGCCAGCGTTGTTGCTTCTTATTAGCTACAAAAGACCACTGTTCATCGACTTCGCAAAGGAGTTCAATGTGCAGATTATCAAGAGGTAAAGAGGTTATCTGCCTCGGCGAGAGTTTTTTAAAGTGCGAACAACCGCATTAATGCTGATATGAAGGGCTCTAGCGGTATCACGAATACCGGCATTATTCATCGTGAGGTCGATAATTTTATCTTTGGTACCGGGCTGGCAGGCTCGATACTCATAGTCGAGTTGGAAGCTTCGGCGGCAGTCTTGGCAGCGATAACGTTGATGACCAGTGCTCCCTAAGCCATGTTTTTTCACTGAGGGAGTTTGTTGACAAAATGGGCACCTTACATCAACTTTAGCCATGAATATTCTCCGGTAAATTACCCTATATTACAGGTTAATCACCGGATTGAATACACGACCAACTCAGTGGTATAAAATCTATTTGTTCGTTAATATATCAATAATTGGATTATATTCCATTATTAAAGTGTCCTGTTTAAGGAAAGCATATCACACAAAAATTAACGTTAAAATTACATTATATTTAGATTTATTAACTTAGTCTTTTCTTTTGATTGTTGTAGAAATAAACTTTAAACTCATCAAAAAAAGAGTTGATTTCATTGTTATCTAAATTAAAAGATTTTAATATTTTATTTAACATGCAAAAATTTAATGGATTCATTCCATTTTCATAACGTGAAATTTGTTGTTGACTAACGCCAATCATTCTCCCTAATTCATTTCCAGATAACCCACAAGCAAGCCTATAATTTTTGATTTTTTTTCCAACAAATAAAATCAATAAATCACTCTCAATCATACACCCTCATTATTTTATTAAATTCAACTAAGGTTGAAGCGATTACTATATTTTAATTTAAAAAAGAAAAACCATTAATTATCATCTACAACATTATTATCTTCCTCTATATATTTTAAAATATCTCCTGGTTGACATTTTAAAACGGTGCAGATAGCATCAAGGGTACTAAAACGGATAGCCTTTCCCTTCCCTCTATTAAGTATTGATAAATTAGCCTCAGTGATTCCAATTAATTCAGCTAACTCTTTTGATTTCATTTTTTTGTCTTTCAGAATTACGTCTAAAGTTATAATTATCGGCATTTTAAATAACTAACTCATTTTCTTCTTTTAATTCACTACCTTTTTCAAAAATATAACTTAAAGATAATATTCCTCCACCGAGTAACAATTGTTGAAGACTATATAACTCATTACTTAATATTAATATGTAATCGGAATTGAATTCATCCATCGATGATTCAAAAAAAACACGGATAAAAAGGTTTATAATATAACCAATGATAAGTATCAGTCCTATATATTTTGCGTTTTTAATTCGCTTACTAGTAAATATTTCACCTTGACGCACGCCCCTACAAAAAATGTACATTTGTAATAGAACAAAAAATATAACCAAATTATCAATAATATAATATGTATTATCTGCTGATGTCCACTCTATTACTTCTGCATCCATGGGTAAATACTCGTTATTATAGTCAGGTACAAAAATGAAATACATGCAAGATAAAGGTAGTAATAACATAAAAAAAATTAACGAGAACTCCAGCGCTCGACACAGGTTAATCTGAACCTTATGTGAATGGGAAATATTATTCATTTTTGCACCTTCTAGATTGTAATTTAACGCACACATAATTATTGTTTTACAACAATATGTCAAGTGTAATTATCGATATTCAATAATAAAAATGGTGTTGAAAGCACTTTTGGGGACGTGTATTCAATATAGAAATCACCACATAGATAGGATTCTGCCGCACTAACGTTGAAAGTTTGAAGTAAAGTGTAGTGCCTAATATTTAGGTAACTAAATGATAAAACATCGCTGCGGGTGATAACGTTTTCTCTTTTGGTTGGATATATCGTCCTTAGTGTAACATCGACACGATTTCAATGCCCACCAATAACGTTTAAGCAGAGCGAAAAGATTTAAAACCCAACATCATCGGGCGTATTCGTCGTTTGATATTACGCTGCTCTTGCTCTATTCGATTATTAAGGTATTTATGAAGTGGTCAACTAATATTGGCCACGTCATTAGACTGTATGTAGAACAGCCGCTCTGATTCATTTGGGGTCACCCCTCCGTTATACCAGTGAGGCCTGATGTTGCTGTAATAGCCTGTGATGTAACGAATAATTCCGTGTTCTGCTTCTTTTAGGCTTCCATAACCTATTGAAGGCATCCATTCATGTTTTAAACTTCTAAAAAATCGCTCCATTGGACTGTTGTCCCAACAGTTACCTCGTCGACTCAGACTTTGGACTATTTGATAGCGCCATAACCGTTGACGATACTCAAGGCTGGTATAATGACTGCCCTGGTCGCTATGAAACATCAGTCCTTTTGGTTGACCGCGCATTTCCCAAGCCATTTGCAGAGCTTTTAAGGTCAACGTGGTGTCGGGGGACGTGGAGAGTGCCTAACCAACAGGTTTCCGTGCAAAAAGGTCTAACACAACAGCGAGATACGCCCATCGTTTTCCTGTCCAAATATACGTCACATCGCCGCACCACACTTGATTGGGGGCGGTGACGGCAAATTGGCGGTCGAGTAAATTAGGGATGTCGACATGTTCTTTTGTCCCACGTTTATAACGATGCTTCATATGTTGGCAACTCATAATATCAAGCTCTTTCATTAGCTTACCGGCAAGATAACGGCTCATTTTTACACCGTACTGCGTTGTCACTATCGTCGCAATCGTCCTTGCGCCCGCAGAGCCTCCACTTAAGTTCCAAGCGTCTTTGACTACGCTCCGTTTAATCGCTCGCACTCCATTCGGTACGGTATTCTTCATTCGATGATGCCAATGGCGATAGCTACTGCGATGACGCTCAAAAAGTTGGCAGAGCGTTGTAACGGGGTAATGATGGTCAACCACCATTTTAGCGGCTTCGAGTTTAAACTCTGCTGAATATTGCTTAACCATGTGCTCACCTGTGATGTTATTGAGGCAAGAATATCACCTCTAGTCAGGTGGCCAAATTAACTATACCACTTCATACATACGTGGAGATATTGCTGGAATCTCAGACAATATTACATTCTTTTTAAATCCAAGTTTTATCATATCAATTGCTAATTGATAATCTTCTGGCGCAATAGTTAATTTCATTTAAACACCTTTCCACATAAGCGCGCTCTAGATTTAAGATAGAATAATACATCATCATATTTTTTATGATAACCATCACTATCGACTAATCTAGTTGATATAATCGAAGGTCTGTAAATTGGAGAAATATTTATTTGCTTTGAATACAAAGAAAACAGTATTTCTTTACAAGAAAACTTATTAATTGTATTGAATGACTGACAATCATTAAACCAAAAGAAATGATTAGTATCTGTGCCAGACATGCTGTTAATAATTGCTGATTCAATTAGCATTGTTAAACGCAAAAATGAAACATCCAACATAGATTTTTTTAAAATTTGGGTCTTTCTTAGTATATAAAGACTGAGAATCCTCTTTATAGCTTAATATATAAGCAGGCACTTTCAATCCACTGAAAAAATCTCTCATAATGGAAAAATCTTCAACAAAACAGGTTTTATCAGAATTGACGACCACAAATGGATTATTATCAATTCTTTCAGAATTACTTAATAAATTGAAAAGTACATCAGTCATTTCAGTGTTGTAGCAATTTATTTTATTGTTCATTTTCTTTCAATCTTTTCCATATGAGCAGAACTGATTCACCATATTCTTTAGCTTTGTTCTTTAACGCTGGATTTGGTGTATGATAATTACCGATGGCTTGCGCTATATCATTTGGAGATAGTTCAATCGCTCGACACAAGACCTTCGCTGATACCTCAATGTTCTTATCTACATCTAATAACTCAGCAGGGTCAGAAACATAATTACTACCGTTCCAACGCCAATTAATTTGTGTAATACCGATATCAGTCAATACTGAAACGCTTACATATTCCCGCACTTTTCGGACAGCATCATCTCGGTTCATCGGATAATAAGAGCCCATAATTGGGTTATTTAAAGCATAGCGATGGGGTGCAACAAAGGATTTATCGCCTGTTTTATGGGAGCTCTCTTTAAGAGCAATAGCATAGAGTAAAAGCGGATCGAGGTTACATTGTTTAGCGTGCTTTTCCCACGAGGTATTAGTTAAATCTACAACAGCAGCCTCGCAAATCGCAGCATTAAAAATGCTTAAAAACAGAAGAAAGCGTTTCATCCTCCCCCTCACTGATTCTGAGCATATACGTATATATCAGTATAAATTATAGTAAGACACATATTAGTCGTCAACACACTATCTACGACTAATGCAATTTATTATACATTTATTTACAGTATGCGTAAACAGAGAGGGAGTGAAATTTCACTTATATTCAACATGTTAAATAACAAAAATAATTAGTGGCATGATACTTATTATCCAAAGAAATTAATAACATTCGCATTAAGTCGAAAATAGGTGTTTTATGGCTTACGAAAGACAATTCTTTCTTCTGCACCAAAATTGTTATCGGCACATTTTCAAAAAACATTAAGTCACCAAGGGGGTTTTGGTGACTTAATGTATCTCACATATTAAGTCACCAAAACAGTAGTTACGACTTATTGTAATCGAGGAATTAAGTCACCAATAGGGTGGTTACGGTATAATTAGTTTATGTTAAAATGACTTTTTCTGAACCTTTTCTGGAGTGCTGAAATTCATGTCAGTATCATATGAAGATGCGTTATTGCTAAAGCTGGAAGCAATCCTTGCTGACTGTGAGGAAGCAATAACTGTATGCGCTGATAATGCGGTAAATCTGATCCAACAGTTTATGCAAGAAATAAATAACAAACAGCTATTCTCCCCATACCTGCCAGTAATTCATAACGACAGGGGCTCAGTACGGATTCGATGGGGAATGGTTGTGATGAACAAGGCGACTAAAAAAGTTGGCTCTATGCGTAATGCTCCAACCACAGGTAATGGCGATTTTGACATACGCTATTTTTCAATTCGGTCTGATGAAGTACGCCAACTTATTCAAAAATACGAGGATAAGTTTAAAATTATCAGGGCTGACATTAAGCAAACCAAAAATATTACTAAATCATTGAAAATGAGAATTACACATTTGAAAAAGGGCACAAGAAAAACGGTTATCGGTGTTACTCGCTGATTTTTATGTTTTTTTTGTTTACTGTGAGCCGTAGGCGATCCTTTCCCTGTTTTTAAAAACAGCGTAGGGGCGACTTTGAGAGGACTTCCACACATCATCGTGGACAAGCATTGGCGTACAGGCTAAAGTGGCTCAGAATCGCTTAGACGAAGCATATATGATATTAAAAAGCCACTACTTGCATCCATTCACTTTTTTCAGCCATTTTGTGCAGTATTTTACGAATAAGTAGAGGCTTTCCCTTTGGGGAAGATAGTCAGACACAATAAGCTCTGACTATTTTTCTGTAATTTAATATTGAATCTTAATTAATTAATCTTTTCCATATATCCATACTTGAATCTGCTGATATTTTAATTACATCCCAATTAATACCATAATTACAATCATGGTTATTTTTAAGTGACTCCAAAACATCTAAACAAAATTCCTTTTTATCATCATCATTTAAATTAAAATAGAAAACATCAAGATCAGTTTTATTAAATTCATCTAATTCTGTTTCACTATCCCAACCGGAAACAATACTTGTATGAATATCTTCAGCACACCACGTCACTGAGAAAAAATCTTTCTCTGTAACAGTATATTCATTAATGCCAATATTCGACTTGCTTATTATTTTACGCGCTTCCTTTTCTGATTTTGCTTGTACATCGAATGAAGCAAGTGCATAGTTATTATTATTAAGATTGACTTTATACGATACATTATATGTATTCATGAACTACCCTCGTTTAATTATTATTAGCGTGGTTATTAATTAGACTTGAGAATTAATATTATATTCATATAAAACCTAAATCAATATATTTGTAAAAATGATAAATACAATATAATTATATTAAATACCAACTGATTATTTATGGAACTCATTATAAAACAAACATGATTATATTTAATTTCAAACATTCATTTTAAGTTATGTAATGAAAAATCCAATTTGACAAACATATATCATTATTAGTTTTTAATTGGTAATGTATTACCTTTATTATCTAAAATATATTCACATATAAAAATTAACTAAGGTATTAGTAATGAATTTCAATACAAACATTATCGAATCTATCGAAATAGACAGAATAATTGCTATTAGAGAACATGCTATTAATCTATATAAAGAATCTCTTGCAAAGGCAGCAGAGGCAATAGAATTAATAAAATCAATTCAGAACACTGATAATCATTTTCCTCACCAGTGCATTGAGGATGATTTAATTGATTTAAAATTCCATCACGCTAATAAGAAAGATGATAGACCTAGATTTGAAATTTGGTTAGATAGAAAGATATGGAAAATGTTTATTGATAAATCAGGTGTTAAAACAATCATGAGTAATAAACAAATAGAGATATTACAAAATGATTTATACAATAAAAATCCACCTGTTTTTAATTTTGAAAATGCTTCGAGCACTTTCACTAATCTAAGTAACAATAGACACGAAACCTTTAAAAATGGACTAATGGATGTTCTTCAATCACTTTCTTGGGATTACAAAAGTAACAATCCTTGCTATTTTGGTAAAAAAATCATTTTGGAATCGGCGGTTTCTATTAATAGATACTCAACACGGTTCAATAAAACTGATGCCATTAATGATCTCGTTAGAATATTTTGTCTTGTAGAAAAAATGCCAATCCATGAATTTAATAATAGTGTAGGTCTACATATATCAGACATGGTTCGTAAAAATAATCAGAATTTTGAAACTGAATTTTTCATTGTTAAATGGTACAAAAAAGGTACTATGCACCTTCAATTTAAAAATGTTGAAAGCATTATTAAAATTAATGATTTGATAGCCAAATTTTTTCCCTCTGCTTTGCCTCCTTTGTAAAACACAATTCACAATCAAAGTATTGAGGTACATCTAATTACACATCAGTTATACCTCAATTAAGCCTCATACTGTGATATCACATATGATAATTCTCATACTCGCCTCATTTACACATCTATATCACATCAAAGCAATGTATTTAAATTTTCATTATGATTTTTACGCCCTGATAATCCTCAAATTATTCTCACATCATTCTCTTGTAACACTCAACTCCCACTGTTAAAATTACAAGCATACTCATTTTTGCATCAAATATATCTCAGATGCATCACATCAACAATTAGAGGCTTCAAATGCGTATTTATATAGATGATGGTTCTACTAACATAAAAATGCTGTGGGAACAGGATCAGGAAGGTGAAGTTGTTAAAATTAGTCCTAATAGCTTCAAACGCGGTTGGGGTACGGCTTTTGGTACTGGCAAACCATTCAACTATACCGTTGATAACGAGAAGTATTCATTTGATATTATTGATCCAGACAATTTGCCGACTAACAACGTAGCTTGGCAGTATAGTCCTCTTAACGCCGTTGCTGTGCAACATGCACTTCAGATTAGCGGTTTACCTCCCCAAGAGGTTGAAATCGTCGTCACTCTCCCATTGGCAGAATTTTACGACCAAGACGCGCAATATCGAATGGATAACATCCAACGCAAAAAAGATAACTTAATGCGCGAAGTTCAAGTAAGCCGAAATGATCCTTTCAAAATCATAAAAGTTACCGTTCGTCCTGAGTCAATCCCTGCTGGTATATCTCTGTGTGATAGTTTGAAACCGCATCATTCGGTACTGATTATTGATATTGGTGGCACTACTACTGATATCTCATTGGTTTCAGGTCAAATGACATCTGTATCTCGCATCTATGGTGATCCTACTCTTGGCGTATCGTTGGTGACTAACGAAGTCAAAAGAGCGCTGGCTAACGCTTCAACTGAAACGTCCAGCTATAATGCTGATCAACTAATCATTAACCGGCAGGATGAAAGTTATTGGTTAGATAACATCAACTGTGTTGATGATATTCCGATGGTAAAAGATGCCATGAACAGCAGCATTGAACGACTCAATACTCGTGTGCTAGATGCGGTTAGTACCTTTAAAGGATACACACATGCAATGGTAATTGGTGGCGGAGCTGAACTCTCCGCTGATGCAATTAGAGCGC
>NZ_CP114797.1:0-180854 GCF_027362595.1 Providencia sp. 21OH12SH02B-Prov | reverse complement strand
ACCATCAAAAAGAAACTCGAAGAAACGTTGATCCCGGAGCACTTGCGAGCTGCCGGGATTATTCCTGTCCTGGCCTATGACGAAGACGATCATGTCTTCCTTATGGATGATCACAGTGCAGGCTTTGGTTTCATGTGTGAGCCCCTGTGTGGTGCCGAT
This sequence comes from Providencia sp. 21OH12SH02B-Prov, assembly GCF_027362595.1. Lineage (NCBI taxonomy): Bacteria > Pseudomonadati > Pseudomonadota > Gammaproteobacteria > Enterobacterales > Morganellaceae > Providencia > Providencia sp. 21OH12SH02B-Prov. The sequence goes on along the minus strand of NZ_CP114797.1, from coordinate 180,695 downwards.
GAAAAAGTTCAGGAGCGAATGAACGGTTTCCTGAATCAGGAGTTCCCGTCGAAGACTACGCTCCAGTTTGTCCTGTTCCGCTCCCCGGACATCAATCAGGAGATGTACCGGATGATGGGTTTGCGTGATGGCTTCCGTCACGAGCTGCTGACATCTGTTATCAAGGAACGGATTAACTTCCTCCAGCACCACACGACAGATCGCATATTTGCCAAGACCAACAAAGGTATCTACGACAATGGCTTGATCCAAGACCTCAAGCTGTTCGTTACGTGCAAAGTCCCCATCAAGAACAATAACCCGACTGAAAGCGAACTCCAGCAGCTCGCACAGCTTCGCACGAAGGTCGAATCATCGCTTCAAACCGTTGGTCTGCGTCCTCGCACAATGACGGCGGTGAACTACATCCGGATCATGAGCACCATCCTGAATTGGGGGCCAGATGCTTCATGGCGACATGACTCTGTGGATTGGGAGATGGATAAGCCCATCTGCGAGCAAATCTTCGATTACGGCACCGACGTGGAAGTCAGCAAGAATGGCATCAGGCTGGGTGACTACCACGCGAAAGTCATGTCAGCGAAAAAGCTGCCTGACGTTTTCTACTTTGGTGATGCGTTGACCTATGCCGGGGATCTCAGCGGCGGCAATTCCAGCATCAAAGAAAACTACATGGTCGTGACCAATGTTTTTTTCCCTGAGGCAGAAAGCACGAAAAACACTCTGGAGCGCAAACGCCAGTTCACTGTAAACCAAGCCTACGGGCCGATGCTCAAATTCGTGCCGGTGCTGGCGGACAAGAAGGAGAGCTTCGACACTCTCTATGAGTCCATGAAAGAGGGGGCTAAGCCAGTCAAGATCACCTACTCGGTGGTTTTATTTGCTCCAACCAAAGAACGTGTTGAAGCGGCGGCGATGGCCGCACGAAACATCTGGCGTGAATCTCGGTTCGAGCTGATGGAGGACAAGTTCGTTGCTCTGCCGATGTTCCTCAACTGCCTGCCATTCTGTACCGACCGGGATGCAGTGCGAGACCTATTCCGCTACAAGACCATGACAACCGAGCAGGCTGCTGTGGTCCTGCCGGTGTTTGGGGAATGGAAGGGGACCGGGACCTATCATGCAGCGCTGATTTCCCGCAACGGCCAGCTCATGAGTCTGTCTCTTCACGACAGTAATACCAACAAGAACCTGGTGATCGCAGCCGAATCCGGCTCGGGTAAATCGTTCCTTACCAACGAACTGATTTTTTCCTACTTGTCCGAGGGGGCTCAGGTCTGGGTTATTGATGCCGGTAAGTCCTACCAGAAGTTGTCGGAAATGCTCAATGGCGACTTCGTTCACTTTGAAGAAGGAACGCACGTCTGCCTCAACCCGTTTGAGCTCATACAGAACTACGAGGACGAAGAAGACGCGATAGTCAGCCTCGTTTGTGCGATGGCTTCGGCTAAGGGCTTGCTGGATGAATGGCAAATCTCTGCGTTGAAACAGGTCCTTTCTCGCCTGTGGGAAGAGAAAGGTAAAGAGATGAAGGTTGACGACATCGCTGAGCGCTGCCTGGAAGAAGAAAATGACCAGCGCCTCAAGGATATTGGTCAGCAGCTCTACGCCTTTACGTCGCAGGGCAGCTACGGGAAATACTTCTCTCGCAAGAACAACGTCAGCTTCCAGAACCAGTTCACTGTACTGGAGCTCGATGAACTGCAAGGGCGTAAGCACTTGCGTCAGGTTGTACTACTCCAGCTTATTTACCAGATCCAGCAAGAAGTATTCCTGGGTGAACGTAACCGCAAGAAAGTCGTCATCGTGGATGAGGCCTGGGACCTGCTCAAAGAGGGCGAGGTCTCGGTCTTCATGGAACATGCCTACCGCAAATTCCGTAAGTACGGTGGCTCCGTTGTCATTGCAACGCAGTCCATCAACGACCTCTATGAGAACGCAGTGGGCCGCGCCATCGCGGAGAACTCGGCCAGCATGTACTTGCTCGGCCAAACCGAAGAAACCGTGGAATCTGTTAAACGTAGCGGTCGTCTGACCCTTTCAGAGGGCGGGTTCCACACCCTCAAAACGGTACACACCATCCAAGGCGTGTACTCAGAAATCTTTATCAAATCGAAGAGCGGTATGGGCGTCGGTCGCTTGATAGTGGGCGACTTCCAGAAGCTACTTTATTCGACCGATCCGGTGGACGTTAACGCCATCGACCAGTTTGTGAAACAAGGCATGAGCATACCTGAGGCAATCAAGGCCGTAATGCGAAGCCGTCGGCAGGCTGCATAACCAGGGAGACAGTAATGGACATTAAATCAATCGCAATCGCCGCCATTCTCGGTGCCGCTGGTGGCTTCGGCGGTAGCTACTACGTGATGAGCGAACAAACGGCAAGCATCCATCAGCGTTTGAATCAAACCCCGCCAGTGGTCGTGGTTGACTTCGCTAAAGTGGCGTCGGCGTATCCCGCTGGTGCCTCTCAGGAGGAAGTTGAAAGGCTGATGGTCAAGACCAATGACGCAATTTTGAAGTTGAAAGACGCAGGTTATTTGGTCCTTGACGCAAGTGCTGTCGTCGGGGCTCCAAGTGACGTGTACCTCCCTGATGAGGTGCTGAAATGAATTTTCCACTCAAGAAGTATTTCGTCAAAAAGGAATCCTGGAAGCGCTTCGGGGTTAAGGCAGGTGTGACACTAGTGGTTCTTTGGGCTGCTGGTGCGGCCTTTGCCAGCCGCTACCGTATTGGCATTGATCCACAACAGGAGAAGTGCCTGCCGGGTTACACCTTCTTCCTCATTGATCTGAACGACCAAACTCTGGAGAGGGGAGCGGTTTACGCCTTCCAAGCCAAGAACATGCAGCCTTTCTACAAGGACGGGACTCGCATGGTCAAAATCCTCACCGGTATGCCGGGGGATAAAGTCGAGATCAACGATAAGTGGAAGATCACCGTCAATGGTGATGTCGTCGGAGAGGGGCTCCAGCTCGCAGGGAAACTACATCTGCCAGAGAGCCACTTTTACGGCAAGACCACGCTGAAAGAGAACAACTACTGGTTTATGGGCAAAAGCCCATTCAGCTTCGACTCACGTTACTGGGGGACTGTGAAAAATGATCAGATCATTGGCCGCGCATATCCCCTGTTCTAAGAGCGTTCTGGTGGCGTTGATGTTCTCTGTGGCTGGCGGGGCATACGCTCAAGAGTCTCCGCTCACAGAGCAGGATAAGGCGCTTATTGAGCAAGGAAAGCAAATTGCCCAAAAGGCCCAGAAGATGGAAATGCCATCTCTGTTGCAAAACCAACACATGGACGAGGCTCAGGCCGAAGCCAAGGCATTTTTCAAGCAGCTCCAAACTACTAACCCAACGCTCAAGGAGATGCACCGGAAACAGGCTGAAAAGGGTATCTACTCTGACCATCGGATACTGGTTTTCGCCTCGTTGTCTCTTGGCGAACAGGGGTTAGATGACGTCCTAACGGCGGTGTCAGGCCAGCCTGATTCTGTAATTGTGTTCCGTGGCATCCCGGAAGGAATGAACTTGGGGCAGGGAGTTAAAGCTATTCAGGCGCTCGCGGCCAAAAAAGACCCAGTGCCGAACATCATCATCAACCCTACGTTGTTCAAAACGTACAACATCACAGCCGTTCCCACGATTGTGATGCTGGAGGATGAGCCGCTGCCTGGCGAACAACCAAACGTCGTCGCCCAGGTCTCCGGGTTGTCCGACCCGGTATGGTTGGCTCGGGAAGTGGATAACGGAGAAAAAGGCGATCTCGGCGTTAAGGGGCCGGTGGAGAAAATCAGTGAGCCAGACCTTATTGATGTTGCCAAGAAACGCCTTGCCAATATCGACTGGGAAGAGAAGAAGAAACAGGCTATAGAGCGCTTCTGGACCAAGCAGAATTTCAATGAGCTGCCAAGAGCGCCAAAATCTCGAACACGAGAAATTGACCCTAGCGTCATGATCACCAGTGACATCAGCACTCCGGATGGCACTGTGTTCGCTCACGCGGGTGACGTGATCAACCCATTGTGCGATCCGAAGGAAGTTTGCAAGCCTGGAACGCGGCCATTTACCCAAGCGGTCGTAGTTTTCGACCCGCTGGACAAAAAGCAAATGGAACTACTCGCCAAGAAGCTGCCTGAAATCAAGCTGGAGCCTGGCGTACAACGGATCACCTATATCGCCACAGAGTTCGACAAAGACAAAGGCTGGGATTCCTACAAGAGTGTCACCGACAACTTTGACGCGCCGGTATATCTGCTGACGCCAGATCTGATTACCCGGTTCGAGCTGGAGCACACACCGAGCGTCATTACTGCCAGAGGCAAGAAGTTTGTTGTCCGCGAACTTGCTGAGGAGGGCGGTGAATGATTTTTGCCCCGGCTTTCCAACCAATTAAAGACGTCGGCACAGGTTCGTTTGTCGCTGCTGAGGTACTGGCTCGTTGGTACGACGAAGGCCGGGTTCTTACACCATCCTCTCTGTCATCTCCTCCTTATTGGGGACTGGTGGATATGGAGATGGCACGGTTCATTCAGGACAACCTTCATTATTGCTTGGATCTGTACCCGGCTCTCTTTCTGAATGTCTCCGAACAAACTTTGCAATCAGACGTCATCTTCAAGGCGTGGTGTAGGGTTGTCCGCGACATTGCTAAAAATCACTCATCACGGCTTGTCATCGAGATTACAGAGGGCATTCAGGACGCCTCTCTCGCATCGAGATGGGAGGCTCTGACCGAAATAGGGGTTGAGCTGGCGCTGGATGACTATGGAGACAAAAACTCTTCTCTGGATCGCCTGAGCCGTTATGACTGGCACTATTGCAAGTTTGACGCGAGAAGACTGCGGTCGCTTGAAGACTACCCGGCCATCCTCCACTGCCGCCGAAAAGGCATACAGCTCATTGCTGAGCAGGTGGAGAGCTTCCCATTGGGGGAGAGCGCCAAATTACTTGGACTGTCATGGCAACAAGGTTTCTATCACGGGAAGCCTGCTGTCATGGAGAAAAATTTGAATTACGTAAAGGCCTTACCATGATGCAAAAAATTCTACGGATCATGGCCGTTAGCGCGGTCTTTTGGGTTGGTTCGGTATCGGCTGACCCTGGGTGCCAGAATGCGGAAGTGATCGGCGGAAAACTGATTACTGACATCTGCTGGAGCTGTATTTTCCCTATCAAAGTAGCAGGGGTTCCTATAAGTGGTGGAGGCGGATCATTCCCGAGTGAAGCCGTAAGCAACCCTCTGTGTATGTGCGAGGATAATCTAGGGGTCCCTCGGCCTGGAGTCACCACTTCTATGTGGGAGCCAGCACGGCTCGTTGAATTTCAGAGAGTGCCTGGCTGCTCATCAGTCTTGAATGGTGTCAGGTTCCCGTTTGATAGGACTAACCAAGGGCATCATGGCATGGGAGACATGGATGGTGGTGATGGTTCTTTTATGCACTATCACTACTATGCGTTTCCTCTGTTGGTGATGCTCGATTTATTTATTAAGCAGACCTGTAATGCTGATGGGTATATGGATCTCGACATCATGTACATGTCGGAGCTCGACCCGACCTGGAACAATGATGAGCTCGCTTTTTTTACCAATCCAGAGGCGGCGGCAGTAGCAAACCCAATTGCGGCGGCTGCGTGTACTGCTGATGCTGTCTCATCAACCGCTGGAAAACCTTTAAAACAGCTTTTCTGGTGTGCTGGTTCATGGGGCACCCTGTATCCATTTAGTGGCAACCAGAATGGTGGAAAAGGTGTTATCCGCGATAGCAGTCTTCTTAGCACAAGGGTTCTGGCTGCTTTGCATCGCCGGGGGTTAGCGTGGAAGACAATGGGTTCTGAGGCTATGTGTAGAGGCGTTATTAGCCCAACACTACCCAAAACGCAGTACAAATTCACGCTATTGCATCCGGTTCCAGAGACAAACTCATCTCACGTAATTGGCGAATCCACTCTTACGTGGGGTCTGGCGCGAACTATACCGGCAATTGGGCAAGACCCTATTTACACCATCTGGCGATGGAATGATTGCTGTAACAATTGAGCAGACCCTAACGAATTTGCACGGGCATTTTAGATTATGCCCCAAAAGGGCCACTACACGTACAGGTGGCCCTTGTCTTCTCAGATAGCATGGGAAGGTTGAAATGGAGAACACAATGCGAAGTCATAATTACTTTATGAAAGCTGTGGCCTCGCTGTTGACAGTAACCATGTCTGCGCTGCCGATACATTCCTACGCTAACGGTAGCCAAGACCAGGACATCACAGCGGTGGGTAAAGAGGCCCAGGCTTTCGGACAAAACCTCTCAAACTCATTCAAGTCGAGCTCGGGGACTGTGCAAGATGGCACAATCTCTATGCCGACGTTGAAAGACGGTCAATTCCAAATGAACGGGGGGAGTCAGATTAATGTCAATGATCTATTCCCCGGAACGAGCGGGACCAACAATAAACCTGATAGTTATTACTTCCCTGATGCCAATAAACCTGATGTGGGCGGTCTGCAAGGCATTTACGACTCTGGCGATGACATGGACAGCGTGGGGAATAATGCAAAAGGGTCGCTGTGGAGTGATGCCAATAGTGCTAATCCATCAATCTCTGGTGCGGCATACAAGGTTCTTCTCGATGCCTCTAATCGATCACGCCCTGATTTCAGTAATGACCCGGTACTAAATCTAAGCAAAAAGACCTATGAGGATATGGACCTCATCGCAGGTGGCTTTGGGGATTGTTCTGCCGAAACAACCATCAATCAGAATACTATCAACGCCCACATTCCAGAGTATGAACGGTGTCAGCGTGTTGTAGATCAAAGCGCGGACTGTGAGGTTGTCCATGACTACGACGCCTCTGTGGTGAAGCACTATGATGGTCCATATAACCTCAAATCTTGTGGAGAAGGCTGTACTGAGTTGTGGATTGGTCGAGTGGGGGACAACTACTGGAGTGGTAACTGCAAGATTTATGAGGAGTACACGCGGGTCCAAGTCAGCAATCCAGATGCCATAGTGTCTGCAACGCTTGAATACGCCAAGTGGGATGACTACATGCAAGTGTGGGTCGGTAAGTCCGGCCAAGAGACTAAAGTGTGGTCTGGCCCAGATGGCAACTTCCCTCCAGAAACAGCCGGTAGATGTGAGCTCTCCACGAGTTGGGAGCGAAACCCTAATGTTGATGTCACTCCCTATTTTAAGAACGTGAAAGATGGTGATGTTGTTACGTTTAAGATCCGCGTTTCAGTAAGTGGCGAAGGTGAGGGTTTTGGCCGCATAAAACTCCGCTATGACCCATCGAAAGCCATTACCAAGGATGAGTGGGCTCCACAGAGCTGCATGGATTCAGCCAAAGGGGTGGTAGATGGTTTTGCGGAAGGCGAGATCACATGTATAGATGACCCGACTGATGCTACTGGCTGCACAGTCATCAATGGGATCAAAGTTTGCGAATCTCAACTCAAGCCGTCACCTTTGCCTGGTATTCCAAAACTATGCAAAAAGGTTCGAGTTAAAGCTGACTATGACTTCTATAAGGGGCAAATGGACTGCTGGACAGACCCTCAAGGTGAAACGCACTGTCCGGTAAACACGGGCGGGAATCTCGATAGCTGTCAGAAATATGAAGAAAACCCTCAGTGCGGCTTCATCAGTTCCAAATGTGTTGATGGTGCTCAGGGAAGTTCTGGTACGTGCTACGTCCACGAGGATACTTATGACTGTGGTACAGATGTTTCTGTTCCGACCTTGGAAAAGGAAACTGAGTACCAGTGCGGTGGGCCTATACGCTGCATGGGAGATGACTGCCTTGATTTGACCAAAACACAAAGCACTGATTTTGCTCGCGCTACTGCGTTGCTCAATGCAGCCCAATTCATGACGCAGGATATGAGCTGCACAGGCCAAGATGGGGATGACAATCCTACCGGGGATGAAAACGTTATTTGCTCTGCTTTTGCAGGGGAAGCTGGCGAATGCAAGATAGCTGTTGGGGGAGTTTCTGATTGCTGTGAAAAGCCAACCAATATATCTCTTGCCGATTATCTGAACCTAATAATGGCCGTTCCAAAGCTCGATGGCGCAGTGATGGGGCTGACTGATGGTAATGCGCTTAAAGGTGCTTATCAGGTACTTAGGGAACCTGCCCTTCAAGGGTGGACAGAAGTCACAAAACCGTTCACAAGTTATATAGAGAACGTTTCAGGTGCTGTTGATTCGTTCTTCCAGCCTGTAGAGCAGTTTGTTGATCAACTCATTGACCAGCTCAAAGAGCAAGTCAAAGAAGTGATGATGGATGTCATGAAATCAGCAGGCCAAGATGCAGCAACAGAGCAGGCGGCTGCCGCAGCATCTGAACAAGCTGCCGAAGCAATGATGGAGACTGCGACAACATGGCTTAGCACTGCCATGACGATATATACCGTCTATGTCGTTGCGATGGTGATGATCCAGATGATTTATAAGTGCGAGGAAGAAGAGTTCACTATGAACGCAAAAAGAGCGCTCAAGAATTGCACCTATGTAGGCTCTTATTGTAAATCTAAGGTGTTGGGCGCTTGTATTGAAAAAAGAGAAGCGTATTGCTGCTTCAATTCTCCGCTCTCTCGTATTATACAAGAACAGGTTCGCCCTCAATTGGGGCAGAACTTTGGAGACCCCAAAAATCCTCAGTGTGAAGGGATTCCACTAGATAAAATTGCCGAAATTGATTGGAGCAAAATTAATTTGGATGAGTGGCTTGGGATATTACAGCAGAACGGTAAATTCCCTGATCCGGCCTCAATAAATCTCGACTCGCTGACTGGAGCAGGGAATGACTTCAATATTGACGGGACGCGGAAGAATGCTCAGGAAAGGGCGTTGGAGCGGTTGGAAGGGATTGATATTGACGCGAAGCGAAAAGAGGCGACAAACAGCATAGACCCTCAAACAGGCGCGCCAACTGGTGGTGGATAAAAAAAGGGGCCTTTCGGCCCCTTTCTCATGTAGATTGATTACGCTTCTGGGTAAACAAATAACTCTGCTTTTCCCTGATCAAGAAGGTAAGGGAAAGCAACTTTTTCGCCATTATCCAGCTCAACCGATTTTGGAGCAAGGTAGAGGTAGGCCCAAGCTGGTAGCTGTTTGCTAATAGCTGCGTAGATCGCTTGCTGAGGAGCATGGCTTGCTGCCCCATTACCGACATTCACAAAGTTGTATGCGGTCTCATGGCCTGATGTGAAGGCATACGCTGTACCTTGAACGCCAGAGACAAAATTAGGAGCTGACCCTAGGCGAGGCTCCACGATTTTCACCTTAACGGAACACATGTCAGCTACCTTACTTTGTCCGTTCACCCACGTCGGGCAACCCCATTCATTCTTGTAGAACTGATAGGTTAGGCGACCGTCTTTGTCATACAGAAGCGTGAAATTGGCACCCAAATCAGTCAGCGCTGACTCAATGGAAACTTTCACATGTGAAAGAAATTTGGCCTGAGCGTCTGCCGGTGAAACTGCTTCGTTAGCAGGCATCCAAGCGATCAAGCTATTGCGAGCGCCATGCTGTTTGGGGCCGATAGCCCAGTTCGCAAGGTTGACCAAGCCACCTTGCCAGTCGGTCATTCCGAGCTGAGGGGACATGTAGCCAGACAGCACGTAGGCTGCCCCAAACGTTTTGGTGTCGGTCAGACGCTCCAGCTTGTCACGCGGAACAGAAGCGTCTTGGATGCCTGTTACCAGGCCACCGGCCTCCGCGATGTTGTAAGCGCGACTGTGATTGGTTTTGTACGCTGTGGGTTCGTAACTGCTGGTGGATGCACAGCCAGATAGAGCTGCTACAGCCAGAGCCACGGTGGTGATTAAAGCCTTTTTCATGTTGTTCTCCGTTCTTACCTGAGTTGAATCTGATTTACTTCGATAATATCACAGCATCAAAAAATGCAACCATAAAAGACAAAAAAAAGCCCCTCGGGCGAGGGGCAAAGGTTTGGGCTGGGTTATGCTGCTTTTGTTTTCTCGGCTTCGTCTGCGATTTCCTTGTCGCCGGTTGCAGATTCCGGAGCGGCTTCGGCCACTTCACCTTCTTTGCCTTTGCTGTGGGCGGAAATGCGAGCCCGTTTCTCGATGCCGATGATTCGACCGGCCAGCTTGATGAGGCGTTGCTGCCATTGGTAAGTGGCGTCGGTGCGCTGCTTGCTGGTCAGTACGGTGTTCAGCCAGAGAGTGTCAACGATCCCCATCAGGGTATCCAGTTTGCGGATCAGGTGTGCAAACTGAGCAACCTGAGGAGAGTTGATCTCGATGGTGTATTCATTCGGGTTGGTGTAGCCGGGCATCATGTCGATGCCGTTGTCTTCCATCAGCTTGTTGAGCTGGGCGGTAGCTTTGTCCAGGTCTTCGGAGACCTTGGAAATGTGTTCCAGGATGACGGTTTCAACCTGGTCGATTTCGTCCTGCTCACCGATGATGCGAAGGATCACGTCGATGGAGAACAGGGAGTTGGAAACTCGCTCAAAGCTGCGTTCCATGACGCGCTGAGCTTGGAGGCTGTTTACTTTCAGAACTTGCTTGAAAACAGGGCGAGAGTAGTGGTTGCTGCGGTCGTTGTTTGTGTCCAGTGCTACTTGTGCTTCTGCCATTAGAGATACTCCTAAATTTGAGGTACAGATAAACGCACTGGAAAGGATAAATGCGGTCAATCTGTAACCTGACCTCTCGAAGTGCCCAAAATGGACAGTTACAGCGTTTTCTGTTTAGCAAAGGTGAGCTATATTTGAATCATCTTAGTCGCTCTGCGGCTATAGGTGAGATAGCTGGTCTCCGAAAACAAACAGCATCTAGTCTTATGCCGTATGGCATTACTTAACCCCAAGCCGGGGGCTTCTCCCGGTTTTCGGGTGTTGCCCCTGTTTTTTTTACATAGGAGCAACACCATGCACATCATCACTTTCATTGTAGTTCTGCTTGCATCTCTGGGCGCACTGTACGTAGGCGCGAAGGCATTTGCTTTTTCCTTCATCGTTCTCGCTAAAGTGTTCCAGCGTATCGGTTTGTTCCTTTGGAACAAATTCGCAGTTCCTGCAATGCGGTCTGTACAGGCCGTCATCAAAGAACGTGCTGCCAAGGCTGAACAAGCCAAAGCAGTCGTTGAACCTGAGGTAACTCAAGTTCAAGAAGTCGCTAAACAAGAACCTGACTGGGATTATCTCGAAATCCCGACTTACCTTCGTAAGGGCAAGGAACTTGTTTGGTAATAACTGTCGCTGAGTAATCTTCGACACTTTCAAACCCATCGGGGCAACCATACCCCGACGGGGATGTTGCCCCTTTTTGCTTAGGAGCAACATCATGGAAATCGCTATCATCGCTTTGTGTATCCCTGCTGGTTGGGCAATCTCTCGTCCTTTCGTGAGAATCGCTGAATCGTTCGGTTACTGCTGATAGTCAACGCAAAGGGAGGGGGCAACCCCTCTCTTTCTGGTCAAGCCTCTGTGGCTTGTCCTCAAAGTCTTCTGGTGTCAGTTGGCTTTGACGACAAGCTACAGGGGGAATGTCGAATGCAACAGAATCTTCATGTTTACGACGATCACGCAGGCATCATCTATCTGGCTGATGGACGCGAGGTGAAATTTGATCCGAAACTGTATTCCAGCTCCTACCAGGCGCACAGTGAAGCAGTGAAGTGGGCCAAAGAAACCGGGGTCATTGGTCAAAACGACGATGTGGTGATGTTCGTCCATTGAGGGAGTAGCCTCCAGGAGAGGCTACTCTCCTCGCTCCTTAAAAGTCTTCTTACTCATGGTGAATACCATCAGTAAGCAGATTTTGTTCTCTTCGGAGAGCGAAAAGTGCGATAGCTGGTCGCCAAAAACAAACAGCAAATTAACGTTAATTTACTAGCCCAACCGGGCGCATCCGCCCGGTTCGGGACGTGGTGCGCCTGTCACAATAGGAGCGCACCTATGTCTCAATACTCTCAATTCTCAGTAAGCAAGGTTTTCGGTATGCCCAGCATTCCGGAGAAGGTAACGGCCATCGGCTACGCTGACGGTTCAAACCCTTTCATCCCTGCCACTGATACCAACTACGTTTTCCGCAAAGAGTTTCTGCGAGAGGTCTTGGCCTATCTCAAAGAGCCTGGCGGTGACGCATTGTTCGTAACCGGCCCTACCGGGTCTGGCAAAACCTCAGGTATCACCGAGATCGCTGGTCGTCTCAACTGGCCTGTTCAGCAAATCACTGCCCACGGGCGGATGGAGCTGACAGATCTGATTGGACATCACGCTCTGGTCGCGGAAAAGCCTGGTCAACCACCTGTCATGAAGTTCATGTATGGACCTCTGGCAGTCGCTATGCGTGAAGGTCATCTGCTCCTCATCAACGAGGTGGATTTGGCCGACCCTGCCGAGCTGGCTGGTCTCAACGATGTCCTTGAAGGGCGTCCCCTTGTGATCGCTCAGAATGGCGGGGAAATCATCAAGCCGCACCCGATGTTTCGTGTGGTCGTTACTGGTAACTCTACGGGGTCCGGTGATGCTTCTGGTTTGTACCAGGGGGTGATGATGCAGAACCTCGCAGCTATGGATCGCTATCGTTTCACCAAAGTAGGGTATGCGGATGAGGAAGCTGAACTCAGCATTCTTGGCCGTGCTACTCCGAAACTTCCGGAAAATGTGCGGAAGGGAATGGTTCGGATTGCTAATCAGGTCCGCAAACTGTTTCTTGGCGAAAACGGTGAAGATGGTCAGATCAGCGTCACCATGTCCACTCGGACGTTGGTGCGTTGGGCGAAACTGTCTCTAGCGTTCCGTGGTGCCCCAAATGCTCTTGAATACGCCTTGGATCAAGCTCTGCTTATCCGTGCGGCCAAAGAGGAGCGTGAAGCCATCCTGCGTGTTGCGAAGGATGTGTTCGGGGACCAATGGCGCTAAGAGGTGACGCATGAAGAAAAATGACTGTTTGTGCCGTCGTTACACTGCTAAAGAGTGGGGCAATGACGAAACCACAATAGAAGTCTTCATTGGCTACAAGTTGCTCCGGGAGCCCAGCTCCTCGGAGCCAGGCCAATTCACGATGGTCGAGCTACGCCGAACCGTCACTGATGGGAAAGCTGAAAATTGGTCTGAGACAAAGCTCGAAGGACCTTTTGAAGCTAACGGCCCAGACACGATCCCAATGTCCTACAAGGACAAAGAAAGCCAGTATGTGTCACAGTTTCTCAGCCAGGGGTACACCTTTCTGGATGAGGTGCTGGTAAACGCAGAGACACAGACGGTGCTGGAAGGGGGGAATGTTTCAGCCGGACAAACAGCCAGCTTGGGATCTCTCAACTGGCTGTTATCTCCGCCCTCTGAGTTACCTCCAGGTGACATAAACCTCTTCAAAGGTTTTGTTGCTGGGGTTTTTGCCAAAGGAGCCGGTTTAATCGGCTTTGAGGTTGCTCGGAGCGAAGGCTCAAATGACTTGCTACCCAGTGTGCTGATGCGTACTGACAGCGGTTATGAGCTTGGGGTTAGCACTGGACTAGGCGAAAACACTATCCATCCAGCTACGCTGGAAGGCGCTGGTGAACTCCGCCCGGAACATGGTCACAAACCCCTGCTGATGTTGGTTTACCTGCAACAGCGTTTCGCGGATGACTTTTCAAACGTAGAGAAGCCGCTGGTGGCATTCTGTGATGAACAGGGTGATACCTTCGACTACGAGCGTTTTGATTCACTAAAACCCCTCATTGAACGGTTTGGTTTCAGCTACGACGAAGTAAGAGCAGATGCAGAAAGGCTTGGCCTTGTATCTGAGCTGATTCGCCTGGCAGAGATCGACGCCGAACAAGAGGATCACTTTTTTTAACCCTTACGGGGGCTTGCTCCCCGAAAGGGGCGTTGGCCCTCTCCAAATAACTTGGAGGTCATGATGTCTAAAGGCGTCAACAAAGTAATTCTGGTCGGTAATCTCGGTTCTGACCCGGAAATTCGCTACATGCCAAGCGGCACTGCCGTTGCCAACTTCAACGTTGCAACAACGGATACGTGGCGCGATAAGCAGTCTGGCGAGCAAAGAGAGCATACTGAGTGGCACCGTATTGTGCTTAAAGGTCGTTTGGCGGAAGTCGCTGGTGAGTACCTGAAAAAGGGCTCCCAAGTCTATCTCGAAGGGAGCAACCGCACCCGGAAGTGGACTGACAGCCAACAAATCGAGCGCTACACCACCGAAGTACACTGCGTTGAAATGCAGATGCTTGGTGGTCGTGGAAATGCACCTCAGGACAACTCTCAACGTGCAGCGCCCCAAAAAGGGCAACGTACAGGAGCCGGTACGCAATCTGCTCCTGTGCAGCAATCAGCACCGCAAGGTGGTATGGGCGGAGGCTATGGTCCCGCTCCTGATGGCTGGGATGATGACATCCCGTTCATGCGGCTGCACCACTTGGCTGGCGGGTAACACCGCCAACTCTTACTAAACCCCACGGGGGCACTCATGCCCCGAGGGGGTCATGGTGTCCTCAAACCGTTCATTCGTGAATTGGAGAAACACCATGTCTGATAACAAATCTCTTGTAACCCGTATCGCAAGCCGGTTTGGCGTGGACACCCGAAAGTTCTATGAAACTTTGAAGGCGACCGCATTCAAGCAGCGAGATGGAAGTGCCCCGACCGATGAGCAGATGATGACGCTCCTGATCGTGGCTGAACAGTACGGTTTGAACCCTTTCACTCGGGAAATCTATGCGTTTCCTGACAAGCAAAATGGGATCATTCCGGTAGTAGGTGTTGATGGTTGGAGCCGCATCATCAACGAGCATCCCCAGTATGATGGCGTCGAGTTCGTGTATTCGGACAAGATGGTCAGAATGCAGGGGGCGAAAGTTGACTGCCCTGAGTGGATTGAATGCGTGATTTACCGTAAGGACAGATCTCGCCCTATCCGCATCAAGGAGTTCATTGATGAGGTGTACCGTGAACCGTTTCAGGGTCAAGGTCGCAATGGTGCTTACACTGTTGATGGCCCCTGGCAAACGCACACCAAGCGTCAACTCCGGCACAAGTCGCTGATCCAGTGTTCTCGTGTCGCATTTGGTTTCTCTGGTATTTATGACCAGGATGAAGCTGAACGCATCCGTGAAATGGAGCAGGCATCGGCCATTAACCCGGCTATTGCCAATCTCCCTTCACCATCTCAAGTTCAAAGCCAAGAGCCTTTGGCTATTGAGCACAAAGAGCTTGACCCGATCCTAACCAAACTCGCAAATCGCGCCATTGCTGAAAACGCATGGTCTGCGGCGCATGAGTATGTGAAGGGACGGTATGAAGGTTCGGAACTGCAATATGCGACTCAATTCCTTCGTGACAAGGAGATGGATCAAATGGAGCCTCCGAAACCTGACTACCAGGAAGCGCACGAGCAAGAGTCCGCCGCTGGTGGTTCTGCAAATGCTGAACCTGGTGCCGAAGAAATGCCGCCTTTGAGTGACGAGGACATGATCCCTGTTACAGAAGAGGAGGGCGCGGAAGGCAGTTACTACTAACCCCAACGGGGGGGACTCCCCCGCTGGGGGAGATCTCCCTCCTAACCATTGGAGAGAGGTCCATGAAAATAGTCAACCTATCGCAACGCGAGGAAGATTGGCTTGATTGGCGGCGTCAAGGTGTAACAGCCACTGACGCCGCTATCCTGCTCAATCGGTCTCCGTACAAAACACGATGGAGACTGTGGGCCGAGAAGACTGGGTATGCGCGTGAAGTCGATCTGAGTCTTAATCCGCTGGTTCGCCGGGGGATAGAAAACGAAGATGCTGCAAGACGCGCTTTCGAGGAGAAGTATGATGACATGCTGCTCCCCGCCTGTGTCGAATCGGTTCAATACCCGCTCATGAGGGCCTCCCTGGATGGCCTGAGAGATAACGGGGAGCCCGTCGAGCTGAAAAGCCCGAGTGCGACTGTCTGGGAAGATGTTTGTGCTGAGAAAGCAAACAGCAAGGCATACCAGCTTTATTACCCGCAGGTGCAACACCAGCTCCTGGTAACGGGGGCCAAGCAAGGCTGGTTAGTCTTCTACTTTGAAGGTCAGATTCAGGAGTTTCCAATACTCCGAGACGAAGCCATGATTCAAGAAATCTTGGCCGAGGCTAAAAAGTTCTGGCAACAGGTAGTAGACAAGAAGGAGCCCGACAAAGATCCAGAGAGAGACCTGTACATACCGCAAGGTGAAGAGGTCAACCGTTGGATTGCTGCTGCTGAGGAATACCGCCTCTATGATGCAGAGATTCAGGAGCTGAAACAGCGACTGTCTGAGCTTCAAGAAAGGCAAAAGCCTCATCTCGACACCATGAAGTCCCTCATGGGGGAATACTTCCATGCCGACTACTGCGGTGTGATGGTAACGAGATACAAAGCGGCTGGCCGGGTAGACTACAAAAAGCTGTTGGCTGATAAGGCGTCAGGCGTGAAGCCTGAGGATGTTGACCAGTACAGAGAGAAGTCATCAGAGCGGTGCCGTGTAACGGTTACTGGCTCTGTGAAGCCACGGTACATTGTTGATGAGGACGTGCTTGCTCCTCTTGATGATTTGCCGGAAGAAGTAGAGACGTTCTACTGGTGAGTGGGGGATTTTCCCCCGCTTTCCCTTGGGGATTCTGGGAGTCTCCAACGGAAAGCAAGATTTTGTTCTCTTCGGAGAGCGAAAAGTGCGATAGCTGGTCGCCAAAAACAAACAGCAAATTAACGTTAATTTACTAGCCCAACCGGGCGCATCCGCCCGGTTCGGGACGTGGTGCGCCCCCAACTTTTTGGAGTGCATCATGACTAAAGTGAACCATCTACAAAGCCTCTGTGTTATCCACGTAGACTTTGACATCTGGAGTGGACAAACCCGTTTGTCTGCATCTGATCTCAAGCTGGGCGAGGGTGGTGAAATTCCACCTGAGAAAGTAGCTCAACTGGGAAGTAAGAAGATCTGTGATCCGGCTAAGCTGAAAGGCTTTCATCGCCTGAAAACAGAAACTCGTCGCCTCCTGCTGAAATTCGGTATGCCGTTCATGAACGGATTTGCCGTACCCGTCAGCAAGACCGATGAAATCTGTAACAAGCTGAATGACATCAACTTTCAGTTTAACCAACTGAAACAGGATTTCATCAAAGGTTACAACAAAGCCGTGGATGAATGGTGTCAGGAGAACCCTGAGTATGAACGAGCTATCCGTGCCGGAGCCCTTCCAAAGGAAACGGTCGAGGAGCGGATTGGCTTTGAGTACCAGGTGTTCATGATCCAGCCTGTGAACGAAGATGAGGCCAACGCCAAACGCCTTAACCGCAAGGTTGAGCGCCTGGGTGACGATCTCATCTCCGAAGTGGTTCAGGAAGCGAATAAGTTCTATATGGAACGTTTGGCCGGTCGAGACCAATGTGCGGTCACTACTCGGCAGACACTCCGTAACATCCGCGACAAGGTGGATGGGCTTAGCTTCCTGAACAGCGCTTTTAACCCTCTGGTCAAGCTGCTCGACCAAACCCTCCGGGGATACGAGCAACATGCCGATGGCCGAAACATCGTTGCGCCTTTCTTTTATCAGGTCGTGGCCGCAGTGCTGATCATGAGCGAGAGGGACCGCATCGAGCAGTATGCCAATGGCTCGATTACTGTAGAGGGCATGGCTAATGACATTGGCGGTTCGGGAGCCCAGATGGGGGACCGTTCTAAAGATGAAAAGGCCGAACAGAAAAGCGATAAAGCCGGTGAGCTTATCCCTGCAACAGAGGGTGGCGAAACCAAGCAGCAACAGGTAGGTGGTACTGAATCTGTTCAATCAGAACAGACTAACAGCGGTGGTAACTCTGTTGACCTGGATGAAGACATCGACAACTTCTTCAAGAGTTTTGCAGAACGAGGCGAGGGTGAATCGGAAGATGAATCCAATGCCGGTGATGTGGTTCGAGAAGAGCGTGTTGATGTTGAGGATGAGCTGGTTTTGCCTGAGGAAACTCCGGTAGAGCAAGAGCCTGTCCAAGAGGAGACGACAGAGGAGCCTCTCAACCAGGAGCTGCCTAAAACTGACGACGATGGCGACTATTTCTTCTAATAGTCACTTCAACTAAACCGACCCGGAGGGGATAGCCATTCCCTCCAGGGGTGGACTATCTCCTTCCCTACCAGGAGAAAAGATATGTCCAAAAAACGCACCATTTACAGCGCTCTACCAATCGTGGCCGCAGCCTATGGTGAAAAACTCGGTGTCAAAGTCGCCATCGGTAACGATGACGCATACACCGATGGTAAGACCATCGTGGTTCCGAATATCCCCGACGACTATCCTCACATGGATGCTGTCTGGGGGTATTTGGCCCATGAAGCAGCCCATGTCCGGTTTACGGACTTTGGTGTTGAGCGCCGCAGAGGTCTTCATGCTGAGTTGTCCAACGTTTTGGAGGACTGCCGCATAGAACGGGCCATGATGGAACTCTTCCCCGGTACGTCGCAGACCCTGAATGAGGTTGCTCGCTATATGGCTCAAGCTGGTCATTACGAGCACGTCACAGACAAAGAGGCCCCTGCCTCCATTCTGACAGGGTTTTGTTTGTACTGGTTGCAAACCAAGGCTGTAGGGCAATCCGTCCTTCAACCCTATCTCGATTCGGCTACCCCCGTATTCGAGCGCGTGTTCCCTCAGGGTGTTGTTGTTCGGCTGAACGCTTTACTGCGTAAGGCTGTGAACACTAAGTCAACCGCAGAGGTGACATCCTTGGCCGACCAAATCATCAAGATGATCGAGGAGGAAAAGGAGAAAGAAGAGCAAAAGCCCCAGAATGGTCAGGATGGTAACAACCAGCAGAATGCTGGTGGCAACCAACCTCAGAACAGTCAGGGCGGAAGTGGTAACGATCAAAACCAAGGGCCTGATGCCAATGGTGGTGATCAGCAAGGTAAAGACCAGAAGCAAGACGATGCTAACGGGAAATCTGATCCGAAAGGACAGGGCGACCAAGGCAAGTCGGATACTGATGGTGGCAGCAAGGCAGGACAAAGCCAGGCTGGTGGCAATTCTGACGCGGCGAAACAAGACGCGGCCAAAATGCTCCAGCAGGTTCTGAATGCCGGTGCCGGTGATTTGCGTGGTGACGCGCATGATGCACTTAAAGCCGAGCTCAACCGGGTGGCTCAAGATAAGGGGGACAGTAGCTATATGACTGTTCGCTCTGCTGTGAACACCCAGGACAACCCTGCTGTTGGCAAAAGCCTGGTAGGGGATGTGAAGAGCACCACTTCAAAGATAAGAACGCAGCTCTACGGATTGGTCCAGGCCAGCCAGCGAGTTGCTCACCGTAACCAACGATCAGGGAAGCGTGTGGATGCTCGGAAACTACATCGTGTAGTGACGGGTGATACCCGCGTATTCCTCAAGCCAGAAGCCAAGAAACGCCCTAATACGGCGGTTCACATCCTGGTTGATATGAGCTCCTCGATGGCCTACAAGGCCGCCAATGGAAAGGAGCGTCAAGACATTGCGCGGGAAGCGTCCTTGGCTATTTCGATGGCTCTGGAAGCAATACCCGGCGTAAACCCGGCAGTCACCTTTTTTGGTGGCAACCGGAACCAGCCAGTGTTCAGTGTCGTGAAGCATGGAGATACGGTTCAGAATCGGGCCGGTCGGTTTGGGTTCAAAGCAACTGGCGGTACGCCTATGGCGGAAGCTATGTGGTATGCAGCTTTTGAACTCACCAAGACCCGTGAAGAGCGAAAAATGTTGATCGTAGTGACTGACGGGCAGCCTCAAAGAGCCCCGGCATGTCGCTCAGTGATTGACCTCTGTGAACGAAGCGATGTTGAGGTGATCGGCATAGGGGTAGAGACTACCGCAGTGTCAGGACTGTTCCAAAAGAACATTGTCATTGATGATGCGGCAGCTCTGCAACGCACACTGTTTAAGTTGATGGAGCGGTCATTGACTGCTTTTGCAGCTTAACAGGAAGTGAAACGACAAACGGCTATCCCTTCGGGGGTGGCCGTTTTTATTTGGAGAGTCTATGAACCAATTCCATTCATCTTTGGATTTGTATCATCGGAACAAAGGTAGAAGGGCTACAGTGCCGGAGACGCCTTTTTTACTGCTTGCTAAGCGCATTCCTCCGATGTACTGGAGACTGTTCCAGGGTGTTACTTTGGATAGTCGTATGGGATACACAGGCAGGCGGCAGTTCCACCGTCTTGGGCAAGCAATCGACTGGGCAAAGTCATCAGTTGGCGATTCCTGGTCAAATAAGCGCTTTCACAAGCCGGTAGGCCTCGATGTATTGCTGGCCTGTACTGCGAGTAAGGTGCCTGAACATCTGGTCGAAGAACTGAAAAGACGGGGCAGTTGATGCGTCTTTGAGCTTTGCACCCGAAAAGGGCAGTTTGAGCGTTCCTGTTCACACAGCTCTCGTGGAACAATCAAAGTGAGGAGGGAATACCCTCCCACTTTCTCAGAGGCCTTCATTGAGGGTTGCTGAGAAAGTGAATTTTGTCCTCTCTGAGGGCGAAACGTGCGATAGCTGGTCGCCAAAAACAAACAGCATTCAACCTCAGCCTAAGGGCGCACTGCGCCTGACAGGCTCTGTGTGCCCAAGTTACTTTAAGGAGCACACATGTCTCATCTGAACAATCTCAAATCCGTAATGATCTCTCTCGCCGCCGAACATAAGCTGCCTGAAATCTACCAGGATGACATCACTACCGATGTGGAGTCTCTGGATCGATTCGATGGTTTACGTCTGGTCTGGCTGTTGCGGTCTTGCGGCAGCGTATTGGTGCCAGCGGAAGTTGGCGTTAATCCGATCTATATCACCCATTGGTTGTGGTCTAACCACGGTCAACAGGTGGTTCCATTCTCTGTGGATACCCGCACGGGGTTGATTGAAAAAATCGACTTCGAGCAAGCTGAAAAGCTGATCATGCAGATGCCTTGCAACCTCTCTTCATTGCAGAACAAGGAATACTTGGTTGACCAGGTAAACCGAGTATTGCAACGAGGTTGTGAAATGCGTATCTGGGGTATCTTCGAGTCTCCAAGCTCGGTGGAATCCGTTGGTGGTTGGAAAGAGTGGCAGAGCTATTTCAGCTCTACTGGGAATCGACTGATGGCCGATTTCGTTGGTAAAGCCATTCGATTCACCAACCCTCGATAAATCGCCGTTCAACCATTAACCCTAATTAACCCTATGGGGCTCCGATAGCCCTGAGGGGACGGGGCTCCGCAATCGCAATAAGGAGTCCCTATGAAAAACCTATCAGCTTTGGAAGCAGTTCTTGACTACGACAAACCTTCTCGACGTTTTCTTGATGAGCTCAACGAAAACCAGATGAAGGATTTGTCCGGGGAAATCTTCGCCAAGCTCTACTGGAGCAAGCGTAATCCCCAGTGGTACGAGAAAGACACCAATCGGCTGTTTGCACGACTTCGTTGGGTTCAGCGCATCATCAAGAAGCGCTTGAAAACCGGCAAGGTTAAACCTGAACTGACAGAAAATGGTTCAGTGATGGAGCGCTTCAACTTCCCTTATGGTGACACTCTCGATTTCTTCCATCGGTACTTGCGACATCCCAAATGGGAGGTTGTGTATCAAGAATCGGGGTGCAGTGCCTTTTGGAAAAATGAAGCAACGCTTGAGCTATGCACCTACTGCGAAGGTGATGTGGTCATGATGAAGGCTCCTGATGAAGCAACCTTCTTTCGTGATTGCAATCGCCTTAGCTGGTGGTATGCAGATAACGCTTGATCTTAATCCCTAACCAGGGGCGAACCGGCCCCTGATGGGAGCATGGTGCGCCCCATCTATGATGGAGGACGCCATGTTCAAATCATCAGTATGCTCCTACGAAAACAGGGGGCCTTACGGAAACAACAAGTACCGAGGCAACTGCTCGGGCTTTATCGTTAAAGACTTCATTGAGTCTTACATGAGAAAGCCGAACGGGCTGGTGGCAGACCCAAGTGTTGGGGGTGGCTCTAGCATCGACGTTGCCAATGAACTTGGTGTCCGTTTCAAAGGGACAGACTTGCATCAGGGGTTCAACCTGTTGCGGGATGACTTCCTTTCGTTCCTCGGAGAGCCTGCACACCTGATCTGGTGGCACCCTCCTTACTGGGACATGATCCAGTATTCAGGTAAGCAGTGGGGCGAGCCCAACAAATGGGATATGAGCCGCATGAATTTGCCTGAGTTCGTTGAAGCCCTTGAGCTGGCCGTTATGAATATTCATGACGCCTGTGAGCGAGGAGGGCATTACGGAATCCTCATGGGAAACCTGAGGCGCGATGGGGATTATTTCAACCTGTCCAGCCTTGTGGAACGTATCGCACCTGGGAAGCTGGTGGATGAGATCATCAAAACACAGCACAACTGTGTGAGTGACCGAACTCAGTATTCCGGGAAGCTGGTGCGTATCGCCCATGAAAAGCTGTTGGTGTTTCGTCGTAACGACGTTGCCTCATCGCTCTGTCTTCTTGCTGCCGTACACCGTCGAGCAACCAATATGGTTTCGACTACGTGGAAAGCTGCAATACGCCGAACCCTACAGGGGAAAACGTTGAAGCTGGAGCAGATTTACAAAGAGATTGAACCCTACGCAAAGCATCGAGAGAACAACCACTGGCAAGCAAAGGTCAGGCAAGTTCTTCAAGATGCCAGGTTCTTTATTCGCATCGAGGTAGGTGTCTATGCACTTGCTGAGTAGCCCAACCGGGGCGTGACATCCCGGAGGGGATTGGTCGCGCTCATCAACAACAAAGGAGCGTGACCATGAACGTACAACTTCAAGCCAGCAACAATGTGCTGTTGGCGCAAATCGAAAGCAAAGGCCTCACTGTTGAAACGCATTGTCGCAGTGGCTTTTGTGGCATGTGCCGGGTTCGTCTACTCGAAGGTCAAGTGGCTTATGACGAGACGCCCATCGCATTTGTCAAAGAAGGGGAAGTGTTGGTTTGCTGCGCTAAAGCAAAAACCGATGTGACCTTGGAAATTTAACCCATCCGGAGGAGCCTTTCCTGCGGGTGGGGCTCCTCTATCCATTACGAGGAGAAACACTATGTCTATCAATACCAAAGTTGAACAAATCGCATACGGTCATGCTACCGCTCTAGTGCTCAGTGAACTGGGCCAACAAGAGAATTGGTGCAAGGCTTATGAGTATTTGTCTGAGTGTGTAGAACGGGGAGACGAACCTGAGGATCTGGTCGTTTGGCAACCGTTTGAGCACTGGGAATGGAAAGACATTCTGGAGCAGATCGAGAGCGAAGCCGAGTCTCTGCTTTCGACTATTAAGTCGGTTTTAGGCTTGGCCCACAAAGGCATCATTCAGTCAGCAATTGACTGCTCTCTGGATTCGGACATGACCCAGCTTGACCTGATTGGAATGGTCGAGCTCGGAAGTGAAATCGAAGATGGGGAGTGTGCTGGAGGTGGCTATGCAGCTTAACCGATACACGGCCAGGGAGTCTGACAAAAGTCGGATACTTCGGACCATAGGCTGGTGCAAGCGCAACCACCTTACACTTGCCGGTCTTCCATACGAGGACAATCTTGCAGGAAGTGATGGGATCAGCATAGAGATCATCACTCCTCCTGGTATGTCGCGGGAAATGTTGGAGCAAGCCGTCAGAGAGGGGTATTCAGAGCGAGATGTCGTAAGGCATCGCATTCTGGAGTGCCCTGTCGGTTGGTTCATGGAAGCTGATGGCAAGGCATTTGATCATGAAGTGTTCCACGATTACGTGGTGGCTCATGGTTATGGCGAACCTTCCAGCGAAGCCTATGAGCTGGCGGAGCGGTGGTTCTGGCAGGGCAACGATTATGCGTTGATAGCTGCGGAAATAGTTGCTCGTGATCTTTGTGTTCGTGATGACGAAGATGAGGACTGATCCTATGGATGCTGTAGCGCATATAGCAGCAGATAACCTTGTACCGGCATGTGGAGGTGCAGAGAAGCCGTTTACCGTTAGTGGTAGACAGTGGCTTTACTGCTATCACCCAGCCAGTGGGAGGCACTGCTACTTAGACCTCGATAATGACCGTCCAGTCTGGCATCGAGGATTTCATCCTGCTTTTCATCCTGAGCTTGAGTTCGCTGATGAAGCTGAGTTGCTTCGACCAGTTGAGCGAAAGCCTGACCATGAAGAGCTGGAGGATTTTTACTTTTAACCCACGGGGCCGCTCTTCCTGATGGGAGACGGTCCTCCATTCTCAAAGGAGAAGACCATGAAAGATCACAGTCAAACGATTGTGTTCCCTGGGAACAATGTTGAATCACTTGCTGAGGCTAACGCCATGTTGAGCGCTGTGTCGGAAGATGCACGTAAAGCCAGCAATACGGAAGACAAACGTGACCTTGAATCGCTTCAAGGCTGGCTGGAAGAGAACATCAATTCTCAACTGGCAGGCGTGAAGTAACTATGACTGTAACCCCACTGGGGGCTTCATGCCCCTGTGGGGGCATGGTGCCCGTAAAAGGAGTCACCATGAATGCAGTGAAGATGATCCAGAAGGAAAACCAGCTTGAGCTGCCGCTTTTCTTCCTGGATGAAGAGCCGAAGACCGCAGAAGTCATTCCATTTGAGCCAAAGCCTGAATGGACTGATGATGAGGTAAGGCAGTTACGTGATGGGCTTTTATGGCATAGCCTTAGAGTCCTTGCTGATGGTCGAGCTGGAAGTGAAATCAAGCAGGAAACGATGGCTTGGGTGATGTCCGATGAGGTACATCCATTCTCATTTGTGGTCTGCTGCGATGAAGCAGGTTACGATCCATCTGGAGTAAGGGAAGGCGTGAAGTCTATCCTAAACCGCTTAGCGCGGGTTAAAGCGGGGGGTTAACCCCCTGCTTTCCCAGTGGCATCGACTTTCACATGTGAAAGTTTGTGCCCCTCGGAAAGCAAGATTTTGCTCTCTGTCGAGAGTGAATAGTGAGGTAGCTGGCCTCCCCAAACAAACAGCATTCTACATAACCCTTGGGGGATCACTGCCCCTCGGGCTGGTGGTTCCCTGACAAACATGGAGCCACAACTATGACTACTCTTGCCAGCTTTGCGAATCCGATTTCTGTTATTCAACGCTCACCAACCAGTGGGGTGTTTGGCACAAATCAGTTCGTAGGAGACAAAGAGGGATTTGTACAAAAGGTGCTCGGAAAGTGGTACTGCAATCCAGGGAATACCATTCCCGTTGAGAGCATGTCCCACCTTGAGCAGGCGGAGAAACTGTATGACTTCTATGTCAAGTATCTCCAAGTGAAAGAAAAGATCTCTGTGAACCTTGGCCGGGTGCTGCATAAGCTGTACAGCACTGGTTCTATCAAGGAAGCAGAGATCGTGCTTGAAGCAATAAAGGCTCAGGCTGGCGTAACAGCTTGAGCAATCTACTAACCCTAAACCGGGTGCATCCGCCCGGTTCGGGACGTGGTGCGCCCCCAAACTATTTGGAGTGCATCATGGAAAAACATAACCTCAAATCCGGATTCAGCATCTATTTCGCTGACGTCCATTTCGAGAAACAAGTCTACGCATTCGGCTCAGGACTTGGCTTCACCTCTGTGATTTACGCCTACTCGCTGGGCCGAGATCCGGAAGAAGCTGAGAAGCTGGCGCTTGAAAAGTACGACTCTGACGAAACGAAGGTGAAGAAGGTGCATGTCAATCTGGCTCGCAGCCAGGACATCAACCGCTACACCTTCCCTGAACAAATGGCTGGCTTTGCTAATGCCATTCAGTCTCACGGCATCGCTGTGAACTGAGAACCACTTTAAACCCATCGGGGCCATTACTTCCCGATTGGGACGGTAGTGGCCTCTCAACCGAAAGGAGAGAGCTCATGGCTACTATCGTAAACACCAAGTTAGGAGAACATCGAGGCAAGAAGCGCGTCTGGCTGGAAGGCCAAAAGCTACTGCGTGAAGGTTACTATCCTGGCATGAAGTATGATCTGGAGCTGAAAGATTCCCAGGTTGTGCTTCGCGTCAAAGAGGAGGGTAAGTTCACCATCAGTAAGCGTGAGCGCAATGGCCGGGTGTCTCCAATCATCGATCTGACCGTGCAGGAGCTTGCTACCGTTTTTGACGGTGTAGAGATGCTCCGCGTGTTCATCCGTAACGGCGCAATTGTGATCTCTGCTCACCATCAACAAGAGCGAGTGATCGAGCGCGTCAACCGGCTTATCAGTAAGCTGGAGAATGGAGAATCGCTTTCGGTATGCAGCCTCTTTCATGGGGGTGGTGTGCTTGATAAAGCGATTCACGCCGGTTTTCACAAGGCGGGAATTGCCAGTGCCATATCTGTGGCCGTGGAGATGGAAGGGAAATATCTCGATTCGTCTTTGGCAAATAACCCGGAGCTTTGGAACGAAGATTCTATTGTTATCGAATCGCCAATCCAGGCTGTGAATCTCAGCAAACGCCCACCACAGGTGGATGTTTTGATGGGGGGCATACCGTGTACCGGCGCGTCAAAGTCAGGTCGCAGTAAGAACAAGTTGGAGTTTGCCGAATCGCATGAGGCGGCAGGTGCCATGTTCTTCAACTTCCTGCAATTCGTAGAAGCGCTAAACCCAGCCGTTGTGCTGATTGAGAACGTGCCTGAGTACCAGAACACCGCTTCGATGGAAGTGATTCGTTCGGTGCTCTCTTCGTTGGGTTACTCCCTACAAGAGCGCATTCTCGACGGCAATGAGTTTGGGGTTATTGAGCGCCGCAAGCGTCTTTGTGTTGTTGCGCTTTCCCACGGGATCGACGGGTTTGAACTTGAGAAGGTTCAGCCTGTTCGCACCAAGGAAAGTCGCATACAGGACATCCTGGAGCCAGTTCCGCTCGATTCTGAACGTTGGAAGTCATTTGACTATCTGGCTGAGAAGGAGTTGAGAGACAAAGCTGCTGGCAAGGGGTTCTCTCGCCAGCTTCTGACTGGCGACGATGAGTTTTGCGGCACCATAGGTAAGGACTATGCAAAATGCAGAAGTACCGAACCTTTCATTGTTCATCCAGAACAGCCGGAGTTGTCTCGCATCTTTACACCGACAGAACATTGTCGAGTGAAAGGGATACCAGAGGAACTCATCCAAGGTCTGTCGGACACTATTGCCCACCAGATTCTCGGGCAATCGGTAGTCTTTCCCGCGTTCGAGGCTTTAGCCCTCGCATTAGGGAACAGCCTGTGGAGCTGGGTTGGAATGATGCCAATCATGGTCGAAGTCGTGGATGAATCACAGCCGGTGATCGGTGGTGAAGACTTCCATTGGGCAACGGCATTGGTTGACGCAAAGGGCACTCTCAAGCTGTCACCGGCAGCGAAAAAACAGGGGATGCCCTTCAACATTATGGATGGTCAATTGGCTGTCTATTCACCTAACGGAACTAAAAAGAGCTGCGGCCATGAGCCTTGCGAATATCTCCCGGTAATGATGTCCGGAGACGCAATCATGGTCACTTCATCTTTGGTTCATTAGTAACTCACCGGGGCAATGCCGAAAGGCCTTTGCTCCGGCCTATCCGAAAGGAGAGTAATCATGAAAATCGAAACTGTTGTGCCTTTACCTCCCGAGGATTCAGGCCTTCAACACTGCATTGCCAGGTTCCATAACCGCAACATGGATTCCAAGCGAAAAGACAAGACCCGTTTTTTCAGGAGGGAGCCGGTTATGATCGTAAACCCAGAGACCAAAGCAAAGGTTCTCCGGTATGCGATGGGCAACCCTGGGAATTTATCCATCACAAAGCTGGCGGTCGCGCTGGATTACGATGCGGTAGATGCTCTGGGTGTTCGTTTTAAAGACACTGTAAATCTTGAGGTTCGCAGAGCCAGGCGCTGGGAAGTCTGGCAGTGGTTCTGGAACCATCCGGATCAAAGTGTCCAACTGTCAATCAAATTGGGCGTGGTTGGCGCTGTGTTGGGAGTCATGGGCTTCCTGACTGGCGTAGCTCCGTACCTCTTGGGATAAACCAATAAAGCCGTTAACGGGCAATGTAAGTCCGGAGACGGCTTGCATTGCTCTCTCGAAAGTGGAGAGTCAAATGAACACATTAGAACAACTTGTAAATCAGAGAGTGCTTGAGGAAGGTCTGAAAAAGGCGAAGCCATTGGCCGCGCAAATGGGGCTTGAATCTGTACCTGATGAGATGCTTGAAATGATCTGCCCAAACTTGAACTACTCTGGGCAGTTTACGCCAGCTCTGTACGCGAGATTTCAAAGCGTAAAGCGATTACTGAAAGAGTTGTCGGAACAAACCTCACCTAAGCACGGGCATATTGTGAAGTTTACCAACCAATATGGGAGCTACGATGAGTCAGCTTTGCTGTTCAAAGAAGGCGACGTCAGAAACCAGAACTTGGTTGCTTGTGTGGGCGGGAAGACGATAAATCTCGGAGAGCTAGAGCTTCGAGATTATGGGCTCAATATGCACATCGGTTGCGGTGGACCATTTGAGCCGATCTCAGAAGCGCAGATTCAGTCCTTGTCTGAGTTTGACTTCTATGAGACGACCTACAGATTCTGGGGCCAGAATCCATGTGGAAACGGGATGATAGACATCACCGTCCCTATGAAACGTTGGTTCTTGACTGTGTAGCTTCAACCTGAGTGCGCCGAGAAATCGGCGTACCGGCCCCTTAAAAAGGGTAATCAGCGCAGGGGGAAACCCCGCGCTTTCCCAAGCATCTCGGTTTCCCAGGGTGCTTCGGAAAGTGCCTTAGGCGCTCAAGTGCGGTAGCTGGCTGCCAAAAACAAACAGCAAATTATCAACCCTGACGGGAGCACCTCCTGTTAGGGGGGCTCCGTCATAAACTGAACGGAGATATAGCATGTCTAAAAACGTCAACGATGTTTTTTCAAACCGAACTTCTTTGGAATGTACTGTGAATGCAGCGCTGGATCGTCGTATCGGTCTGCGTGTCGGGTTCCCTCATTACAGAGAAGGAGCAAACGGTGTGGTTTGTGAGATCGAAGCAGAGTACCCATTGCTCAACACTCATTCGAGTGTTGCATGGCCCCTGCTCGATGAACTCAACAGTTACACCATCCAAAAAAACCAATCGCTCATTGATCACATTGATAATGCGGTCGCTGAACTGTTGAAACACAAGGCTCGTCTACAGCTTGATATTCAAAAGCTGCAAGACGGTGACATTGATCTGGTGAAACAGGCCAAGCAGCAATACGAAGACAACCAGATGTCGAGTAGCAGCTAGTTCAGGTCTGATAGCCAGGATTCAATTTTAACCCTACCGGGGTGCTTTCCCGGAAGGGATGGGCACCCTGCTAATCCAGGAGGCCCTATGCAACAAACATTAAACTTTGATCTATCAGAACAACCCATCCCAGTGCTTTTGCGTGGGGATAAGTGGGATTCTGTTTGGTCAGAACTGACTGATAACGAGGATTTGAACTTCGTTGATGCCAGTAGAGGAACCAGTCTGTCATCGTTGATCACGTCATCGGTTGAGTCCATTCACACGGCCTTAATTGATGGGTGGACCATGATGATCGGCTATTCCAGTGGTAAAGATTCTGAAACGGTCTTGCACCTGTTCCTGATGGCCCTGATCCGGGCTGTAAGGAGTGGGGCGACCATCAGCCAGCACCACTTCATCTTGCACACTGACACACTGATCGAAAGCCCAGAGGTAAGGTGGCTGGCGGATCAGAAACTGGCCGAGCTGGAGCGTTTCATTGCGAAGGAAAACCTTCCTCTGACCATCGTTCTAGCAAAGCCTGGGATCTCGCAGAGTTGGACGGGCCGAATCCTTACTGGGAGGGGGTTGCCTACGTTTTCCAACTCCACGGCCCGCCAGTGTAGCCAGGATTTAAAAATCACCTCTGCCAAAAGAGCGAAGGCAGCTTATATGCGAGAGCTTCCCAAAGAGGTTCGACAGAAAGTCTGCCTTTTGCTGGGCAGTCGTGATGCTGAAAGCACTATTCGTGCGGCCAACATTGCAAAACAGCGAGGAAGCTCAGATCGCGTCATTAAGACGAAAGATGGGGGTGAGCTGTATGTGGTGAAAAACTGGTTGGCGAGTGATGTCTGGGAGTTCTTACTATCCGCTGGCATGGGCTCAGCATATCCTCTGCCAAGTTACTTGGAGAGCAATGTCACTACGGCAGAGCTTTACAAGGCGGCAACAGGGGAGTGCGTGTGGTCGGCAACAGAGAAGAAGGCCAGTGACGCCTGTGGCGCTCGCTTCGGTTGCTGGGCTTGCCAGGCTGTTGGGTTGGATAAGTCAATGGAGACGTTGCTTGCCACGGACCCTGAAAGGCATGGCTATATGTCGGGGCTGAACCGCATCCAGCGCTACTTGGCAAAACGCCGGTACGCATGGGAAGACCGCCATCCCGTAGGTCGAACGATTTACGAGGGCGGATACATCAAAATACAGCCGGACGTTTACAGTCCTGTTTTCCTAGAACGATTGCTTCATGTCTGTTGCAGCATGGACTACATGGAGCAAAAGAGAGCTGATGAGCTGGCATACAAGCTGGCTACTGGTCAAGCAGAGGATAACGACTGGAACCGTCGAATGGCAGAGCCACAATTCCGGATCATATCGGAAGAGGCTTTAGTCCATATCGACTTCATGTGGGCCTTCCATCATTTCAATGATAAGCCTTTCCATGCCCTGGAGATTTACCACAGGGTTTGGTCGATGGGTGATCTGGACTTGCTGGAAGACGAGCCGCAGTGTGAAACCGTTCCTCAGTCACCAATTCCGAAGCCATTGTGGTTGAAGGTTGGTCGCTGGGGCGATGGTTCGCTTTCTGATGGCTTGGCCGATCCGTTAGCGGAAATGGCTTACTTTGACGGCGGGGATGACCCGTTGGCAGCGCAAGTGATCAATACCGCAGACGGAAAGAGAAGGGTGGTTTGCTTCGCAGAAGATGATGAAGTGAAAGTCGATCCCGACTCCGCTGCGTTCATCATCTGGAACGAATACCCGCGACTAAGGGAGTCTGTACTAAAGGGACATTATACGCCCGGTAGTGCAGCGCAGTTCTACCTTCGGTTCGGAGCAATCCAGCTTGCGAAAGGAAAAGGCGCTTTGTATCACCGTATGATGCAAAGAGGTCAAACCTACCACCAGATGGGCCTTACAGGGCTACAGACGATGGAAGGAATCCAACAGCGCAAGGATGTCAAAGTGCTTAGCGATGCTAAGTACAAAGATCTGGTGAAGCGAAAAATCAAGGGAAGACTGGCAACGGTACGCTGGTGGGTCAACTTGCACTTAACGTTCAAGTACCATCTGCACCACCGTACTCCGACGGGGTTGTTCATCGAGAAGCAACTTGACCAGGAAGCAATGGAAGAACAGAAACGGCATCAGGAGCGATGGTTTAACTACGTGACTGACGCGATGCTTTGTTACTCCAGCGCATTCTGTATGAGCGTCATGGAAGGGCGAGAGGGGAGCGGAAACGCCAACATTCGTCGTTACATGGCCGCGACCAGAAGGAAGGCTTATACGGCCCTCTGCGAGCTCTTGGACAATACTGACGCCCAGTGGATGAATGATGTGGTCCAGAGTGCCGTAGGGCAGTATGAGGCGATACAGGCAGCCCTAACCGAAGGTTCCGCGCTTGCTATCTATCTCGACTGGATCAACCTACTGTCAAAACGCCATCCAGCCTCTTTGGAGCGACATGTCAGAACGATGATCAAGGCGGTTCAACGCTTACATCGCCGCGACGACACAGAGTTGCAAAGAGGACAGCAAGGCTTGTCCTTGGCCGCATAAAAAGCCCTCCTTCGGGAGGGCTTTTTCTTTTGCACCCCAAAAGGGCAATTACAGCGTTTTACCCTTTTAGGTGGCTGTCATACTCTTTGTTCATTGTCAGCGCTTGCTGGCTATAACGGTAGCTGGCCCAAAACAGCAATAACCTAACCCCTCGGGAGGAAACCCCTCCTGGGTTCTCTCCCACAAACAAAGGAGAGAAGCATGAGCCTAGACAAGTTAAGTCGGCTGGTGGACCAACAACGAAAGATCCAGGATGAAATCGACAATGAAATCATTCTGGCCGTCAAAGAGGTGTTGGCTACAAACTCAGTCGGTTTAGCCCGTGAGCTTGTTGGGGGTGTCCCGCAAGATCATCCATTCCATCCGTTTTTACTCGCTATAGCTAAGCAGCTTGACCCGAGATAACTAAGTAACCCAACCGGGTACACCAAGGCCCGGTCGGCTTTGGTGTACCTCCAACCAATTTTGGAGGCACTATGTCTAATTCAAATTTCGGCTTTCTAGCTCTGGCCTTGCGCCAACGCCTGATCAAACGCTGGTCACTGATGCACTCTGTTCAACCGGAGTCTGTGTTGGAACACAGCGCTGTTGTTACCCTGCTTTCCTACCTGGCTGGCAATATTGCCATTCAGCAAGGGAAGTCGGTGGATCTGGCAGTCATGCTTGCTCATGCTTCGTTGCATGATGCAGCCGAGGTTCTCTGTTCGGATGTTGTAACACCGGTCAAGAAAGCAAACGCTGTTTTGCAGCGTGAGTTTGAACGACTGGAAAAGGCCGCAGAGGACAAACTCATCCAGACTCTTCCCGAAGAACTCCAGGATGCAGTCGCCATAGCCTTCGCTCCCGGTGGCTATGAACAATCACTGGTTAAGGCCTGTGATACCTACTCCGCTTACATCAAGTGCAAACTTGAGGTGGCCGCAGGTAATGGCCTTGAGTTCCAGGATGCTCTCAGCAAAATGGAACGTGTTGTTGCTCAGGTGAAATCGGACTTCCCGGAAATCGACGCTCTGGACAAATGGTTTGGTAACGGACTCGGCCATTCAGTAGATAAACTGCTGGCAGGGGGTAACGATGACTAATCCAATCCCTGGCGACATCAAGATTAAGGACTTTGGCCGCGACCGGAAATTCCGTTCGGTTGATGAGCTTCAAAGCACTTTGTCAGAACAGTACAAAGGTCAGCATGTCAGCATCGTTTACCCTGCAAAGCCCAGCGGTTTACTCCGCACGGTTTTTGTCAGTGTCGATGATGCTGGTGGCGTGAATCGAACCTATGGGGACCAGTCTCCTGTCGATTTTTCTGCCATCAAAGATGACCTGTATGTACCAAGTGACCTGTAGGAGAGCACTAGCTATGGTGGTGATCATCGTAAACACAGGACACTATGAGTTTATCGGCCTTGGTGAGACCCACGGACAAGCCACAGAAGGGCTTTTGAAACGCTGGGACGAACACTGCGAACGTAATCCGGATGCTGAGTCTGGTTACATGCAGGAGCTGATAGAAGAAGGAAGCGCACAAGTTGTCGAGATGGAGCCCGGCTCCGCCGTAATTTACGGACTTGACGGCTAAGCCTTCTCAACTAACCCACTCGGGCGCATCATCCCGAGAGGGTGTGGTGCGTCCTAACCAAAAGGAATGCACTATGTCTAACTTTGAACAAGCTCTGGAGCGTACTGACGGTAAAACACTGATTCTCAGCAATGGGAGTAAGTGGGCAGGCCAAGACCCGGACAGTATTCAGACTTTACTGGATGTCCTGGGTGACAACGTTCTTGACCCGATGTTTGAGCAGTATCACTGTTATCGCCCATACCCGTTTGAACCAATGGTGAGGACGGGGCGAAATGGCGAAATGTTCCAGCCTTGGCTTGGGGCAGCCTGCTTCTTTGGGAACTTCCTGACTGTCTCTCATGTTTTCAACATCATCACGAAAGATGACGGTGTTGTTGAGGCCTTAACAGAGGCGATCCGGAAGAATATGGCGACTGAACAGTACCAGCAGAATGCCTATGAGCGTTATGCCGGTTGGTTCTACGCTGAAACCAGCGAAGGGTTAAGGCTAGTCTCTCCAAGTGAGGCTGCCGACATCCGAGCTGGCGCAGTTTCAAAGCTGCGTTACCCAAGAAACTTCGAGGTTATGAAAACTGCGGTTCTCAAAGGTCCTCGATTTGATACTGAATTAAGCCGCAAGGCTTCTTAACCCAAACATTAACCCCACGGGGGACATCGGTCCCTGAGGGGATGGTGTCTCCCTCTGAAATTAAGGAGATACCAATGATTAAACAGCATTTTCAAAACGAACTGGTTAAGTGTGGATACCCGGATGATCTGACGATTGAGTACAGTCTCGGATACTGCCAGGGGGATGGCGTAGCCTTCTACGGGGATTTGAGCGTTGATGACGTCAAAGCTCTCATGAATCGCCTATTCAGCACTGAGCCCGGCCAAGTGGATGCTGTCAGCCGCGTGAAGAACCTGATGGCACAGAAAGACATTGAGAATATGCTTTCTGTCCTCCGCGAATATGGTTCCTGTGACCTGTCCATTACTCGGAATAGTCACGGGCATCACTACAGCCATTGGAACTGCATGAACATCGACGACAACGTGGACTTCACAGGGATCTTCCCTGATGATGATTCCATGATTGGCACCGGCATTGAAGGGATTAACCAGGATATGGTCGAGCGCTGGCAAGACCTCTGGGAACGCTTTGTGCTGGAGCTGGCGGATGATGTAAAAAGTCTTTCCAAGAAGCTCGAAGCGGACGGGTACTCGCTGATCGAGGCCTCTCCATGCGAAGATGAAGTGGTTTGGGAACGGGCCACTGAAAACTACCTGGTGCGTGTTACTGAACTCCCTGAGCGGGATTTCGATATGGGCCACTGGGATGACGAAGTAAGAGACCAAACAATTTGTTCTATCCTGGAAGGGAAAGAGCGAGTGCTTGGCCTACGTGTTGAGGTACTCTCTCGTGAAAACGAGATTGTCCTGGGTGAAGAGAGTCTGCACGGCTTGACCGTTGCCAGTGATGACAAGAGCTACGCTGGCTACAGACGAGAACTTCTCCGGGGAGCTATCCAGCAAACCAGGGACTTTTTCTCTCGCCACCTCAAAGCGGCATAACAAGGCAGGGGGAAACCCCTGCTTTACTTCCCAAGTCTTCTTACTCATGGTGAATACCATCAGTAAGCAGATTTTGTTCTCTTCGGAGAGCGAAAAGTGCGATAGCTGGTCGCCAAAAACAAACAGCAAATTAACGTTAATTTATTAATCCCTGCGGGAGTCTATCTCCTGCTGGAGATACCTCCCGTTATTTCTGGAGGTATCCATGAACAAATTCCAAGACTTTAAGTTGGTTTATCGTCAAGGTGGTCGTCGCTTAGAGCGTGTCTTTACGGACACTCTTTACGCGAATGTGAAGCGTGTCGCTGACTCGTTTCCTCCGACCGTTCTTTGGCGCATTCAGCCAGCGTAAAACTCGGAACCTTAAAGCTCGGCTTTGGCCGTGACCTTTCAATAACCCATGCGGGTACACTTCCCCGCACGGGGTAGGTGTACCCATTAACTTTGGAGTACACCTTATGAACCAAGTAGCTAAATTGGACCTCGCCCAAATCCGTCAACAAGCCATCAATGATGGTCTGCTGGTGGACCAATCTTCCATCGGTAAACAAGCTGGTTTCCTGACCAATGTGGCAGTGACCCCGGCAATTGTCGATGGAGTATTTGGTGCAGATGGTAAGCACTCGGTAGAAGACTTCCTTTTCATGTTTTTGCAGCTTTGTGTTGCTCAAACAAAGGTCGCTTTTACCGACAACAAGAATTGGGGAAAGATTCGTCTTTATTACCCCATGCCCACTGTAGATGGCTTTTTCAAACCCACTGAGGTTGTGATTAAGTCAGATCCTGTAACCGCAGATGTCACAATCATGATGGCCTCGGAAGAGGGCGCTCATTTGTGCTTGTGATATTCACAAAATTCGCCTCCGTTTCGGGGGCGACCTTTTTAAACCCCTCGCCGGGGAGAACTCCCCGGCTGGGGAGCCTCCTTGGCACATTCTCCCGGTGTCGGGGTTTCCTTAAAACCCTGGCGACGGGGGTTTAAGGAAGCCTCGATGCTGGGGTTCACGCTAAGGAGAAAACCTATGTCTTACTACAAAGCTGACACCGTTCGTGAAGCTGCAAACGGAAACTGGCTATTCATCCTGGCGGCCCTAGCGCCCCATCTTGAACCAGCTCTCCGTAAACCTGGTCGTCATGTTTCTTGTCCTATCCACGGCGGGAAAGATGGCTTCCGACTGTTCAAGGATGCCCACCTGACTGGTGGCGGCGTATGCAATACATGCGGTGCCAATCATGATGGTTTTGAGCTGCTGATGTGGCTCAATAACTGGGACTTTAAACAGTGCCTGAGCGAGGTTGGTGATTATCTGGGCGTTGAGAAAGAGCAACCCCAGTATCAACAAGCCGCTGCACCGACACGAGCTCCTGTCCAGGCCAAAGCGCCTGTTCAGCAAGAGCCTATGAAGGTGAATAACAAGGTTCTCGATTCCAAGAATCGTAAAAAATCCATTGCCGGTACTCTGATTGCCCACGGTAAAGCTCCTTATGAGCATAACGAAGACAACGAGCTCAGCTACTTTGCCTTCATCCGTGACAAGAGCGGTTTGGAACGCACCATCTGGGGCGTGGATCTTGAAAGAGCCATTGGTGAAAGTGAAGCCAAGTATGGGGATGAGATCGTCATGACAAACCTCGGGCGCGAGCCTGTAACTGTCGTCGTTGAAGTTAAGGACGAGCAGGGGAATGTTGTGAGAGAACAACCTATGCAAACGCATCGCAACACCTGGCTGGTGGAACGTCGCGGCGCTACGGTAACGCAGTTCCGCGCTCGCTCGAACGGTGGTGTTGAGCCGGTGAGTCACCATGTTGAGTCGGCCCCTGTGGTCAACCGCAAGGTAGAAACTCCGGCACCGCAAGTACAACCTGCGGCCACACAACCGGAAGAGCAAAGCAGCGAAAATAAGCCGAAAGTTGTTCCGATGTTTCGTGAACAACCTAAGCCTTGGTTGCTTGAGCTCCAAGAAGAAATGGAGAAGAGAATGGAGCGCGAACGCGCTTACAGTGCTCGTCTCCGTGAGAAAATCGAGAAGGTATGGAACGAGTGTTTGCCGTTCTCCAGTCATGTGACTGAGCCAATGCGTCTGTACTTCAAAAACCGCGAGCTGCTGTTCAAAGTTGATGAAGTAGAAAAAACAGACTGTCTGCGGTTCAATCC
Organism: Providencia sp. 21OH12SH02B-Prov; assembly: GCF_027362595.1. Classification (NCBI taxonomy): domain Bacteria; kingdom Pseudomonadati; phylum Pseudomonadota; class Gammaproteobacteria; order Enterobacterales; family Morganellaceae; genus Providencia; species Providencia sp. 21OH12SH02B-Prov. Next base: position 143,694 of record NZ_CP114797.1, on the reverse strand, counting down.
GGCTATGGCCTACTACGACGAAGATGGCAATGAAGTTGGGAAATTCCCGGCTATCGTCTGCGCTATCCGAGATGTGGAAGGCAACCTGGTAACGCTCCACCGCACCTATCTCACCCAAAACGGTAAAAAAGCCAAGGTCGGCAACGCCAAAAAGATGATGCCCATTCCTGACGGTTTGGATGTCAATGGCGCGGCCATCCGCCTCGGTGAACCGACTGAGGGTATCCTGGGTGTTGCAGAAGGGCTGGAAACAGCTCTGTCAGCTTATCGAGTCACTCAAATCCCGGTTTGGTCAACGGTCAATGCCACCCTAATGGAGTCCTTCGAGGTTCCAGAAGGTGTTCACACCGTACTGATCTGGGCTGACAAAGATAAGTCTGTGACTGGGGAGAAGTCAGCGAACGTGCTGAAAGCCAAGCTGGAGAAGCGCGGCATTCGTGTGTACGTCCTGCTGCCTAAGCTCCCGATCCCGCCCAGAGCGAAAGGGATTGACTGGAACGATGTCCTGATGAGTCAGGGAAGCCTCGGTTTCCCGAATGCTCGCTACCTGCGCGATTTCATTGCGAGAAGGAGAGCTGAGTATGGCCGTCATTGATGTCTCGAAGGTTGATACAACGCCTGGTAACGACGCGGTGTGCCCCTTCTCTCCCCCTGAGGGGTGGGAGGGGGACTCTGCGGCCTACGTTGAGCTTATGCGGTCTCGGTATCGTCATCTGATGCACGGCCAGAGAATGATGGTGACAGCCTCCTTCGCAAGAAGGGAGCCTATCCAAGTTACTGGCCCGTTTGCTGATGAAGCGACGAAGATCATTAACTCAATGAAGATGAACAAGGCGAAGCCAACAGCTTTGTCTGCCTAAAACTTTAACCCTGAGGGGGTGTTCATGCCCTCTCAGGCATGATTCGCCTCCTCTTCAACTATGGAGGTAATCATGAAAAAGTTTTTGCGTATTAAGACGTGGTTTGTGCGTCTTTTCTCTCCTGACAAGAAGACTCTGGGAGCTATCGGTGAAGACCTGCGTAAGGTCGCCGTAACAGCCATCGGTGTCGGTATTGTAGGGGTCGTCTCAGAAAACGGAATCTATGGTCACTCCCGTTTTTGCAACACCGATTTTGACGACAAGTTGGCTTGCTTGAATCTATCCGGCGTCTGAATGGGATTTTATTCCCGCGCCTCGATGAGTTCCGCGCCTGATGAACCTCCAGAAAATATACGGCTTCAATGAGCCTTTCCGTTTTACAGGTTCCTCAACAGGCCGGTGGGCCGTTAGTATCATCAATATCAGTATTCGCAAAACCAGATGAATGATTGTTTAAACTGGTGTATTTCTGCCTTTATGCTTCGTAAGTTTGCTGTCGCGCCGTCAGTGCCCAGGCTATTCTGGCCAGCTTGTTTGCCAGAGCACAGGTGACGACAAAGTTGCTTTTCCGACACAACAACTCCCTGACCCAGTCGGCCAACTTGCCAGACTGGTGTTCCAGTTTTTGTATGAATACCCTGGCACACTGAACCAACAAAGTTCGGATCTTTTTGTTGCCCCGCTTGCTAATCCCTAACAATGTCGTCCGACCTCCCGTGCTGTACTGTCGGGGTACCAGCCCTGTTGCCGCCGCAAAGTCACGGCTGCTGGCGTACTGCTTCCCGTCGCCAATCTCAGTTGAAATAGTACTGGCAGTCAGCGTTCCAACGCAGGGAATACTCAGCAAGCGCTGTCCAACCTCATCTTCGTCCAACTTTCGTTTCAACTGAGATTCCAGATCTTTAATCTGCTCAACAAGATAGTGATAATGCTGTTGTAATTTCAGCAGTAACTGGCTGAGATAAAGAGGCAAACTACTGTCCTCAAGAAGGGTACTCAGTCGACTAATAACGGCAGCACCTCGCGGAACGCTGATACCAAATTCCAGCAGAAAAGCATGCATCTGATTAGTTGTTTTCACCTTATCCTGAACCAGGGATTCACGGACACGATGCAGAGCTCGCATTGCCTGCTGAGATTCGGTTCTGGGCTGCACGAAACGCATAGATGGACGTGATGCTGCTTCACAGATAGCTTCAGCATCAACGAAGTCATTTTTGTTGCTTTTAACGAATGGGCGGACAAATTGCGGTGATATCAGCTTTGGAAAATGCCCTAACTCTTCCAGCTTGCGTGCCATAAAGTGAGAACCGCCACAGGCTTCCATCGCGATGGTTGTTGCCGGGCATGTCGCCAGAAATTCGATTAGCTTTGGTCGGGTGAATTTTTTACGGTAAACGGCCTTCCCACGATGATCCTGACAATGAATATGGAAAGAGTTCTTACCCAGATCGATACCAATAAGCGCAATGTTTTCCATGATGGTTCTCCGAATGAAAGCCTGTCCTCAGCATAGTACTGGGAAGGAGGGAGTGACCATCTCATTAAATAAAGCACGCTAAGCCGGTGGCAGCGGTCGCAATGGCCTAAACTTCCCCGCACCGACCTTGGCGCTGCTGCGCCATAGGTAATCGCCGGTCAGGTTGATGTGCTCCCACCCCAGCGGCGACAGATATTGCAACAATGTGTCGTCCAGCGCCGTGCCGTTGCCACGCAAAGCACTGGTGGCACGCTCCAGATATACCGTGTTCCACAACACGATGGCCGCCGTCACCAGATTGAGGCCGCTGGCCCGGTAGCGCTGCTGCTCAAAACTGCGGTCGCGGATTTCACCCAATCGGTAGAAGAAGACCGCCCTGGCCAGCGCGTTGCGCGCCTCGCCCTTATTCAGCCCCGCATGGACGCGGCGGCGCAGCTCCACGCTTTGCAGCCAATCCAAAATGAACAGCGTGCGCTCGATGCGCCCCAGCTCGCGCAACGCCACGGCCAAGCCGTTCTGGCGCGGGTAGCTGCCGAGTTTGCGCAGCATCAGCGAAGCCGTTACCGTGCCTTGCTTGATGGAGGTGGCCAGCCGCAGAATTTCATCCCAATGGGCGCGTATTTGCTTGATGTTCAGCCTGTCGCTGCTAATCATCGGCTTGAGCGCGTCATAGGCGGCATCGCCCTTGGGGATGAATAGCTTGGTTTCGCCCAAGTCACGGATACGCGGCGCGAAGCGAAATCCCAGCAAATGCATCAAGCCAAACACGTGATCGGTGAAGCCTGCCGTGTCGGTGTAGTGTTCCTCGATGCGCAAGTCCGACTCGTGGTACAGCAGGCCATCAAGCACGTAAGTTGAATCACGAATGCCCACGTTGACCACCTTGGCACTGAAGGGCGCGTACTGGTCGGAGATATGGGTGTAGAAAGTCCGTCCTGGACTGCTTCCATACTTCGGGTTGATATGACCAGTGCTTTCTGCTTTGCTGCCGGTTCTGAAGTTCTGGCCGTCCGACGATGACGTGGTGCCGTCACCCCAGTTGCCGGCGAAGGGTTGCCGAAACTGCGCATTCACCAGCTCGGCCAGCGCCGTCGAATAGGTTTCATCGCGGATGTGCCAGGCTTGCAGCCAAGACAGCTTGGCGTAGGTGGTGCCAGGGCAGGACTCGGCCATTTTGGTCAGACCCAGGTTGATCGCGTCGGCCAGGATCGTCGTCAACAGCAAGGTTTTGTCCTTGGCCGTGTCGCTGGTCTTCAGGTGTGTGAAGTGGCGGGTGAAGCCCGTCCATTCATCGACCTCCATCAGCAACTCGGTGATTTTGAGGTGCGGCAGCAGCATAGCTGTCTGGTCGATCATGGCTTGCGCGGCGTCTGGTACTGCCGCGTCCAGCGGCGTGATCTTCAGGCCTGACGCGGTGGTGATGATGGCATCCGGTAAGTCGTTGGCCGCAGCCATGCGGTTGACTGTGGCGAGTTGCGCCTCCAACAATTCCAACCGGTCATGCAGGTATTGGTCGCAGTCGGTGGCCACTGCCAGCGGCAATTCGCTGGCCAGCTTCAAAGTGGCGAACTTCTCGACCGGCACCAGGTATTCGTCGAAGTCCTTGAACTGGCGAGAACCCTGCACCCAGACATCACCGGAGCGCAGCGCGTTCTTCAGCTCCGACAGGGCGCATAACTCGTAGTAACGCCGGTCGATGCCGTCGTCGGTCAGAACCAGCTTTGCCCAGCGCGGCTTGATGAATGCGGTTGGCGCATCGGCGGGCACCTTGCGCGCGCTGTCGCTGTTCATGCCGCGCAGCATGTCGATGGCATCGAGCACACCCTTGGCGGCGGGCGCAGCCCGCAATTTGAGCACGCCCAGGAACTGCGGCGCGTAGCGGCGTAGCGTGGCATAGCTTTCACCGATGTGGTGCAGGAAATCAAAGTCGGCAGGCCGCGCCAATGTTTGCGCTTCGGTGACGCTGGCGGCGAAGGTGTCCCAGGGCATAACGGCCTCGATGGCGGCGAACGGATCGCTGCCGCTTTGCTTGGCCTCAATCAACGCTTGACCGATGCGCCCATACATCCGCACCTTGTCGTTGATCGCCTTGCCGGAAGCCTGGAACTGCTGCTGATGCTTGTTCTTGGCCGCGTTGAACAGCTTGCCGATGATGCGATCGTGAAGGTCGATGATTTCATCGGTGACGGTGGCCATGCCTTCGATGGCCAGCGCTACCAGCGTGGCATAGCGTCGTTGCACCTCGAACTTTGCCAGATCAGCAGGCGTCATCTGGCCACCTTCACGAGCGATTTTGAGCAGGCGGTTCTGGTGAACCTGCCGCTCGATGCCTGCGGGCAGATCAAGTGCTTGCCAGGATTTCAGGCGCTCAATATGTTCGAGCATGTGGCGAGAGTTCGGTTTGGCAGGCGACTGGCGCAGCCATGCCAGCCACGTCACTTTACTGCCGTCCTTGCGCTTGAGAAGTTCGTCCAGGCGCTGACGGTGGGGTGATAACAAAGAATCGGTCAGCGCCGCGTAAATGCGTCGGTTGGCACGGGTGATGGCCTCGGCGCTTGCGCGCTCGATGGCATTCATGGCGGGCAGGATAATGCTCTGCCGCCGCAGATTCTCGACAAGTGCGCTCGCCAGCACGATGCCTTTGTCGGTCTGCAAGGCCAGCTCGGTCAATGTATGCACGGCTTGCCGATAGTGGCTCATGGTGAAGGGCTTGAACCCAAAAACCGTTTGCAGCTCGACCAAGTGCTCCCGCCGTGTCTGTTCGCGCTGGCCGTACTCGCTCCAACTTTCCACTGGCATCTTGAGTTGCGCGGCCACCATGCGCAACAGGGGCGGAAACGGAGGCTCATCGACGCCCAAAAAGGTGCCAGGGAATCGCAAGTAGCAAAGCTGCACAGCGAAGCCCAATCGATTCGCGGCGCCGCGACGCTGACGGATCACCGACAGGTCGGTTTCGTTGAACGTGTAGTGCCGTATCAGTTCGTCTTTGGCATCTGGCAGTGCCAGCAGGCTTTCGCGCTCGGTGGCGGACAGGATTGAGCGGCGTGGCATGGTCAGTCTTCCCGCAGGTACTGGTACAAGGTTTCGCGGCTGATGCCGAAGTCACGGGCCACCAAGGTTTTTTGGTCGCCTGCCGCAACTCGCCGTTTCAACTCGGCAATTTGTTCGCTGTTCAGCGATTTCTTTCGTCCCCGGTAGGCACCGCGCTGCTTGGCCAGCACGATTCCCTCGCGCTGACGTTCGCGGATCAGGGCGCGCTCGAACTCAGCGAAGGCTCCCATGACCGACAGCATCAGATTGGCCATCGGTGAGTCCTCGCCGGTGAACTTCAGCCCTTCTTTGACGAACTCCATGCGCACGCCCCGTTGTGTCAGCCCTTGGACGATGCGGCGCAGGTCATCAAGGTTGCGTGCCAGCCTGTCCATGCTATGCACCACCACGGTGTCGCCCTCGCGGACGAAGGCCAGCAGCCTTTCCAGCTCGGGACGCTGGGTGTCCTTGCCAGAAGCCTTGTCGGTGAACACCCGCGCCACCTGAACACCCTCCAATTGCCGTTCCGGGTTCTGGTCGAAGCTGCTGACGCGGACATAGCCGATGCGTTGACCTTGCAAGATGCCTCCAAAGGCAAAAGTGTCAGGATGAAATCTATTACCTTTGACGGAATATGTCAATCAATAGGAAATTTAACTCTATTCTGACATCGTTTGTCGTTTTCAGAAGACGGCTGCACTGAACGTCAGAAGCCGACTGCACTATAGCAGCGGAGGGGTTGGATCCATCAGGCAACGACGGGCTGCTGCCGGCCATCAGCGGACGCAGGGAGGACTTTCCGCAACCGGCCGTTCGATGCGGCACCGATGGCCTTCGCGCAGGGGTAGTGAATCCGCCAGGATTGACTTGCGCTGCCCTACCTCTCACTAGTGAGGGGCGGCAGCGCATCAAGCGGTGAGCGCACTCCGGCACCGCCAACTTTCAGCACATGCGTGTAAATCATCGTCGTAGAGACGTCGGAATGGCCGAGCAGATCCTGCACGGTTCGAATGTCGTAACCGCTGCGGAGCAAGGCCGTCGCGAACGAGTGGCGGAGGGTGTGCGGTGTGGCGGGCTTCGTGATGCCTGCTTGTTCTACGGCACGTTTGAAGGCGCGCTGAAAGGTCTGGTCATACATGTGATGGCGACGCACGACACCGCTCCGTGGATCGGTCGAATGCGTGTGCTGCGCAAAAACCCAGAACCACGGCCAGGAATGCCCGGCGCGCGGATACTTCCGCTCAAGGGCGTCGGGAAGCGCAACGCCGCTGCGGCCCTCGGCCTGGTCCTTCAGCCACCATGCCCGTGCACGCGACAGCTGCTCGCGCAGGCTGGGTGCCAAGCTCTCGGGTAACATCAAGGCCCGATCCTTGGAGCCCTTGCCCTCCCGCACGATGATCGTGCCGTGATCGAAATCCAGATCCTTGACCCGCAGTTGCAAACCCTCACTGATCCGCATGCCCGTTCCATACAGAAGCTGGGCGAACAAACGATGCTCGCCTTCCAGAAAACCGAGGATGCGAACCACTTCATCCGGGGTCAGCACCACCGGCAAGCGCCGCGACGGCCGAGGTCTTCCGATCTCCTGAAGCCAGGGCAGATCCGTGCACAGCACCTTGCCGTAGAAGAACAGCAAGGCCGCCAATGCCTGACGATGCGTGGAGACCGAAACCTTGCGCTCGTTCGCCAGCCAGGACAGAAATGCCTCGACTTCGCTGCTGCCCAAGGTTGCCGGGTGACGCACACCGTGGAAACGGATGAAGGCACGAACCCAGTGGACATAAGCCTGTTCGGTTGGTAAGCTGTAATGCAAGTAGCGTATGCGCTCACGCAACTGGTCCAGAACCTTGACCGAACGCAGCGGTGGTAACGGCGCAGTGGCGGTTTTCATGGCTTGTTATGACTGTTTTTTTGTACAGTCTATGCCTCGGGCATCCAAGCAGCAAGCGCGTTACGCCGTGGGTCGATGTTTGATGTTATGGAGCAGCAACGATGTTACGCAGCAGGGCAGTCGCCCTAAAACAAAGTTAGGCCGCATGGACACAACGCAGGTCACATTGATACACAAAATTCTAGCTGCGGCAGATGAGCGAAATCTGCCGCTCTGGATCGGTGGGGGCTGGGCGATCGATGCACGGCTAGGGCGTGTAACACGCAAGCACGATGATATTGATCTGACGTTTCCCGGCGAGAGGCGCGGCGAGCTCGAGGCAATAGTTGAAATGCTCGGCGGGCGCGTCATGGAGGAGTTGGACTATGGATTCTTAGCGGAGATCGGGGATGAGTTACTTGACTGCGAACCTGCTTGGTGGGCAGACGAAGCGTATGAAATCGCGGAGGCTCCGCAGGGCTCGTGCCCAGAGGCGGCTGAGGGCGTCATCGCCGGGCGGCCAGTCCGTTGTAACAGCTGGGAGGCGATCATCTGGGATTACTTTTACTATGCCGATGAAGTACCACCAGTGGACTGGCCTACAAAGCACATAGAGTCCTACAGGCTCGCATGCACCTCACTCGGGGCGGAAAAGGTTGAGGTCTTGCGTGCCGCTTTCAGGTCGCGATATGCGGCCTAACAATTCGTCCAAGCCGACGCCGCTTCGCGGCGCGGCTTAACTCAGGTGTTAGATGCACTAAGCACATAATTGCTCACAGCCAAACTATCAGGTCAAGTCTGCTTTTATTATTTTTAAGCGTGCATAATAAGCCCTACACAAATTGGGAGATATATCATGAAAGGCTGGCTTTTTCTTGTTATCGCAATAGTTGGCGAAGTAATCGCAACATCCGCATTAAAATCTAGCGAGGGCTTTACTAAGCTTGCCCCTTCCGCCGTTGTCATAATCGGTTATGGCATCGCATTTTATTTTCTTTCTCTGGTTCTGAAATCCATCCCTGTCGGTGTTGCTTATGCAGTCTGGTCGGGACTCGGCGTCGTCATAATTACAGCCATTGCCTGGTTGCTTCATGGGCAAAAGCTTGATGCGTGGGGCTTTGTAGGTATGGGGCTCATAATTGCTGCCTTTTTGCTCGCCCGATCCCCATCGTGGAAGTCGCTGCGGAGGCCGACGCCATGGTGACGGTGTTCGGCATTCTGAATCTCACCGAGGACTCCTTCTTCGATGAGAGCCGGCGGCTAGACCCCGCCGGCGCTGTCACCGCGGCGATCGAAATGCTGCGAGTCGGATCAGACGTCGTGGATGTCGGACCGGCCGCCAGCCATCCGGACGCGAGGCCTGTATCGCCGGCCGATGAGATCAGACGTATTGCGCCGCTCTTAGACGCCCTGTCCGATCAGATGCACCGTGTTTCAATCGACAGCTTCCAACCGGAAACCCAGCGCTATGCGCTCAAGCGCGGCGTGGGCTACCTGAACGATATCCAAGGATTTCCTGACCCTGCGCTCTATCCCGATATTGCTGAGGCGGACTGCAGGCTGGTGGTTATGCACTCAGCGCAGCGGGATGGCATCGCCACCCGCACCGGTCACCTTCGACCCGAAGACGCGCTCGACGAGATTGTGCGGTTCTTCGAGGCGCGGGTTTCCGCCTTGCGACGGAGCGGGGTCGCTGCCGACCGGCTCATCCTCGATCCGGGGATGGGATTTTTCTTGAGCCCCGCACCGGAAACATCGCTGCACGTGCTGTCGAACCTTCAAAAGCTGAAGTCGGCGTTGGGGCTTCCGCTATTGGTCTCGGTGTCGCGGAAATCCTTCTTGGGCGCCACCGTTGGCCTTCCTGTAAAGGATCTGGGTCCAGCGAGCCTTGCGGCGGAACTTCACGCGATCGGCAATGGCGCTGACTACGTCCGCACCCACGCGCCTGGAGATCTGCGAAGCGCAATCACCTTCTCGGAAACCCTCACGAAATTTCGCAGTCGCGACGCCAGAGACCGAGGGTTAGATCATGCCTAGCATTCACCTTCCGGCCGCCCGCTAAATATCTCCTTTTGGGTTGTTAATAAAACATCCAATAAGTTGACTGTGCGTGAAAAAGAAAGTTTTGTGTGATGGCGTTGAAGATCGCACCGTTAAGCTCTTATGTGGGATGGTGCAGAGCTCGACGACTACCGATAAAACGCAACCGCCGCAAACAGACAAGAAAAAGCCCCAACTGATAACAGTTGGGGCTTCAGTATTGTGATTGGTGGAGCAATAGCACCCTGAACCCAAAACCTTCTCGCTCAACCGGTAGTGGCTGATAACAACTCGTGAGGGCTATTGCGGGTTAAGCATTTAGCGATGTCTAGGGCCAGACTGGACGTCTGAACGCAAGCCGCTGATACTGTACATAACCACAGTATCAGCGGAGGATACCCATGTCGCTGGCAAGGAACGCCACGGCGAGTCAATCGCCCACTCAAACAAACGGTTACGAACGCCACCAACCCGACCAGACGCTGCTCTACCAGCTGGTTGAGCAGCACTACCCAGCCTTCAAAGCCTCACTCGAAGCCCAAGGTCAACACCTGCCTCGCTACATCCAACAAGAATTCAACGACCTCCTCCAATGTGGCCGTCTGGAGTATGGTTTCATGCGGGTTCGCTGCGAGGATTGTCATCACGAGCGTCTGGTCGCCTTCAGCTGTAAACGACGCGGCTTTTGCCCTAGCTGCGGTGCCCGCCGGATGGCCGAGAGTGCGGCGCTGCTGATAGACGAAGTCTTCCCCAAGGAGCCCATTCGCCAGTGGGTGCTCAGCTTTCCTTTCCAGCTACGCTTTTTGCTGGCTCGCCATCCCCAGCTGATGGGCCAGGTCTTGAGTATCGTCTATCGTACACTCTCAACTCATCTGATCAAAAAAGCCGGTTACACCAAAGCCTCTGCACAAACTGGCTCAGTGACTCTTATCCAACGCTTTGGCTCCGCGCTAAATCTCAATGTCCACTACCACATGCTGTTTCTCGATGGTGTCTATGCCGAAGATGACTATGGCAAGCAACGCTTCCATCGTGTCAAGGCACCCACTTACGATGAGCTGAATACGCTCGCTCACACCCTCAGCCATCGCATCGCTCGCTGCATGGAAAAGCGTGGGATTTTGGAGCGTGATGCCGAGAATACGTGGTTGACACTGGAAGAGGGCGAAGACGATACGCTGACTCAATTACATGGTGCTTCGGTTACGTATCGCATTGCCGTCGGCCCCCAGCAAGGGCGCAAAGTCTTCACCCTGCAAACCTTGCCAGGGCGTGAGGATAAAGCCGACTCAAGCAGTCGAGTAGCCAACCATGCTGGTTTCTCGCTACACGCCGGTGTGATGGCCGAAGCGCATCAGCGGGATAAGCTTGAGCGCTTGTGTCGCTACATTAGTCGGCCAGCGGTTTCAGAAAAACGTCTGGCATTAACCGCCAATGGGCAGGTGCGTTACGAGCTCAAAACTCCGTACCGCAATGGCACCACCCATGTGATCTTCGAGCCGCTGGACTTCATCGCCAAACTCGCTGCGTTGGTACCTAAGCCGCGAGTCAACCTCACACGCTTCCACGGCGTCTTTGCACCGAACAGCAAACACCGAGTTCAAGTAACACCCGCCAAGCGGGGCAAGAAGCCCGACAAATCGGAAGGTCTCGATACTAACTGGCGTGACAAGAGTCCTGCAGAGCGCCACCGCGCCATGACCTGGATGCAACGCCTCAAGCGAGTCTTCAATATTGATATTGAAGTCTGCGAACACTGCGGCGGTCACGTCAAAGTGATTGCCAGCATCGAAGATCCGAAGGTCATTGAGCAGATTCTCAAGCATCTGAAACAGAAAACAGCCAAGGCGAATGCCGCCAAGCAGCGTGAGCTGCCACCAGAACGAGCGCCGCCACTGACTCCCAGCCTGTTCGATCCATCACAGAGTCGTCTCTTTGACTGACGACCCCAAATCCAACACTGCTCAACACTGCCAACTTTTAAACGGGGCGGTGGGGCAGTTTGTATCTCTCGAGCTATCAGGCTAGAGATTTTACCGCCAAATCGAACCTTATTAGAGCGGTTTAGGCTGGACCGGCAGTTAAAATTGGGGCTTGAGCGGTAAACGAGTGAGGGAATTTCAGGTAAGATACTTCGGATGAGGAGCAAAAAGGTGGTTTATACTTCCTATACCCGGAAATCACCACGCCGCCGGTCAGGATCGCCATGTCTTCCAGCATCGCCTTGCGACGGTCGCCGAAGCCCGGGGCCTTCACCGCGCAGACCTTGACGATGCCGCGGATGGTGTTGACCACCAGGGTCGCCAGCGCTTCGCCTTCGACTTCCTCCGCCACGATCAGCAGCGGCTTGCCGGCCTTGGCCACGCCCTCGAGGACGGGCAGCAGGTCGCGCACGTTGGAGATCTTCTTGTCGTACAGCAGGATGAAGGGATCATCCAGGTCGGCCGACATCGACTGCTGGTTGTTGACGAAGTACGGGCTCAGGTAGCCGCGGTCGAACTGCATGCCCTCGACCACGTCGAGTTCGTTGTCCAGGCCGCTGCCTTCCTCGACCGTGATCACGCCTTCCTTGCCGACCTTGTCCATCGCCTGCGCGATCAGGTCGCCGATGTTGGCATCCGAGTTCGCGGAGATCGCGCCGACCTGGGCGATTTCCTTGCTGGTCGACGACGGCTTGGACAGCGACTTCAGTTCGCCGACCGCGGCCTTCACCGCCTGGTCGATGCCGCGCTTCAGGTCCATCGGGTTCATGCCGGCGGCGACCGCCTTCATGCCCTCGCGGATGAACGCCTGCGCCAGCACGGTGGCGGTGGTGGTGCCGTCGCCGGCGTTGTCGGAGGTCTTGGAAGCGACTTCCTTCACCATCTGCGCGCCCATGTTCTCGAACGCGTCAGCCAGTTCGATTTCCTTGGCGACGGAGACGCCGTCCTTGGTGATGGTCGGCGCGCCGTAGCTCTTCTGCAGCACGACGTTGCGGCCCTTCGGGCCGAGGGTCGCCTTCACGGCGTTGGCGAGCACGTTGACGCCGCGCACCATCTTGGAGCGCGCGTCTTCGCCGAAACGAATGTCCTTGGCAGCCATTGCGAATTACCTCGAAAAATTATTCGGATGAGAAATGTGTGGGAGCGACGCGCGATCAGCCGAGGATCGCGAACAGGTCGTCTTCCTTCACCACCAGCAGCTCGACGCCGTCCAGCTTCACTTCGGTGCCGCTGTACTTGCCGAACAGCACCTTGTCGCCGACCTTGACCTGCGGCGCGCGGACCTGGCCGTTGTCCAGCACCTTGCCGGTGCCGACGGCGACGACTTCGCCCTTGATCGGCTTCTCGGTGGCCGAATCCGGGATCACGATCCCGCCGGCGGACAGCTTCTCTTCTTCCATGCGCTTGATGACCACGCGGTCGTGCAGCGGCTTGATATTGGACATGGCAACCTCGGTAAATGGTTGATTGACGTGGAAAAACCCGGCGATTTTAGCAGTCGCGCGAAGCGAGTGCCAAACCGCGGACAACAGAACCGGGCGAACCCGGCATGCCACCGAGATGGGGCGGGCCCGCCGACTTTCAAGGGCCGCACGCGGATGTCCGCCAGGCCCGCCGGATCGGGGCAGCCGCTACCCTATGCCGGTGAGCGCCCTGATCTGCTTCTGCACCTGTCCCGACGCCGACAGCGCCGAGCGCATCGCCACCGCGCTGGTGGCCGAGCGCCTGGCCGCCTGCGTCAACCTCCTGCCCGGCCTGCGTTCGGTCTATCGCTGGCAACGCAAGGTCGAGGCCGCGGCCGAGGTCCTGCTGCTGGTCAAGACCAGTGCCGAGGCCTACCCCGCCCTGCAGGAACGCCTGCGCCAACTGCATCCCTACGAACTCCCGGAGCTGCTCGCGGTCGAAGCCGCGTCCGGCCTGCCCGAATACCTGCAATGGCTGGCCGCCGAGAGCCGACCGGTAAACTGAGCCAATGACCGCATCCACGATCCGCCTGCGCCGCTGGCTGGCCGGGCTCGCCCTGCTGCTTGCGCTGCCCGCGACCTCGGCCGTCGCCCAGGACTTCGAACTGCCGCCGGTCGACGAGGTCTTCGTCCTGTCCGCGCAGGCCACCGCGCCGGACCGCATCGAGGTGCGCTGGCGGATCGCCGACGGCTATTACCTGTACCGGCACCGCACCTCGGTCAAGGCCGATGCCGCCTTCACCGGCGCGACCATGGCGCTGCCGAAGGGCAAGGCCTACCGCGACGAATTCTTCGGCGACGTCGAAACCTACCGCAAGGAATTGCTCGGCACCCTCACCGGCACGCCCGCGGCCGGCGCGAGCGCGACCACCCTGACCGTGAAGTACCAGGGCTGCGCCGATGCCGGCGTGTGCTACCCGCCGCAGACCCGCACCCTGAAGGTCGCGTTGCCGGGCGAAGCGGGCGCTGGCGGCTTCGGCTGTAAGGCGCGCGGGCTGCATGATTATGTCGTCAAGAACGGCTCTGCCGATCATCCCAACGCCGAGGTGAAATTCGCACTGGGTGATGTGGTCAACACCATGATCGGCTGCACTAATGGTGAAACGATCATGCTGTGCCACGACACCTCGCTGCCGCGCCCCTATTCTCTCGGCTTTCGGGTGCAAGGCACCGAGGGGCTGTGGATGGACGTCAACAAGTCGATCTATCTGGAGGGCAAGAGCCCACAGCCGCACCGCTGGGAGCCTGCCGAGGGCTGGTTTGCGAAATACGATCACCCGCTATGGAAACGCTACGCCGATCTGGCGGCAGGGGCCGGGCATGGCGGGATGGACTGGTTCGTGATCCACGCTTTTGTCGAGGCGCTGAAGGCCAAGGCCCCGATGCCAATCGACATTTACGACGCGCTGGCCTGGAGCGCGATCACGCCTCTGTCGGAACAATCGATTGCTGAGGGCAATCGCACGTTAGATTTTCCCGACTTCACCCGAGGGCAGTGGCGCACCCGCAAGCCGATCTTTGCGCTGAACGACGCCTATTGATCGACGCGATTTAGGCCAAGCGCACCGCAAAGGCGAAATTGGTAATCTTGTCGGTATCCTTGACGCCCGGCGCGCTTTCGACGCCGCTGGAGGTATCGACCAGCGGCGCTCCGGTGCGCGCAATCGCCTCGGCAACATTCGTCGGATTTAGCCCGCCTGCCAGCCCCCACGGCAAGGCACCGCGATATCCGGCCAGCAGCGACCAGTCGAACGCCAACCCCATGCCGCCGGGCAGCGCGCCTTTGGGGGTCTTGGCGTCGAACAAGATCAAGTCCGCCGCCCCGGCATAGGCTGCGGCGCGTGCGACATCGCTGGCGCTGGCGACGGGCAGCGCCTTCCACACCGGCTTGCCAAACCGCGCGCGCAACTGGGCCACGCGTTCGGGCGATTCCGAACCGTGCAGCTGCAGCGCGTTCAGCTTGGCTGCCACCAGTGCGTCGGCGATGACAGCATCATCCGCATCGACGAACAAACCGACCATGGCGATCTGGCCAGCTGCGCGCGATGTCAAAGCGCCCGCGACATTCGACGTAACCGCACGGGGCGACGCTGGATAGAACACCAACCCGGCATAGTCCGCCCGCGCCGCGATGGTCGCATCGAGCGCCTCGGGTGTGCTGATCCCGCAAATCTTGATTTTCGCGGGCATGCGGTCAGTCGGGGTTCTGGATCAGCCGCACCAGCGTGCAGTCGGGATCGATCAGGTAGCCGATCCTCAGGCCGCTCGCCTCCAGTTGCGGAGCTTTGAAGCGCGGCCAGCCGGTGCTTTTTTCCTCGGCTCCCGCCGCGTTCACCAATGCCACCATGGCATCGAGATCATCCAACCGCAGGCAACAGCCGAACGAGCTCGTAGCTGGGTCGAGGTCAGGATAGGGGAAGAATTCGAGCTGCAAACCGCCGCGCTGCAGGATCATCCAGCCGCGATCCTTCCAACTCGTCGCAAAGCCCAGCTTCGCATAAAACGCCTCTGTCACATCGAAATCGCGCGATGGCAGATTGGGGGTGACGTGGTCAGCCATGGCTCAGCGCAGCTTGTCGGCCATGCGGGCCGTATGAGTGATTGCGGCGCGGCTATCGGGGGCGGAATGGCTCATCACGATCATGCTGGCCTTGGGGAACGCCGCACCAAACGCGCGCGCTGACGCGGCGTAGTGCTCAGTGTCGGCATCACCGAGATTGCCGAGCGACTTGGCCTTGCTGTCCTTGATCAGGCAGCCACCAAAAGCGATGTCGGTGCCGTCGATCCCAACGGTGATATTGTCACTGGTGTGGCCGGGGCCGGGGTAAAATACCTTGAGCGGGCCAAAGTTGGGCGCGGTTGCTGGTTCGACCCAGCCATTGGCGGCGAAAGTCAGGCTGTGTTGCGCCGCAACCATCCCCTCTTGCGGGGCAAGCTGGTTCGACAACGCATTGGCATAAGTCGCAATCCCCGCCGCATGCAGCGCGTCCATACCGCCCATCTTGTCCTGATGCGCGTGAGTCACCACCGCCAGCGCGACCGGCAGGTTGATCTCCTGCTTGATCCAGTTGAGGATCTGGGCGGTCTGGTCATCGGTCCAGGCGGTATCGACCACCAGCACGCGGCCGCCATCCCTGACGATCAAACCGTTGGAAGCGACTGCCCCGAAACCCGGCATGTCGAGATAGGAAGTGTGCTGCCAGACATTCGGTGCGAGCTGGCGGAAAACCAGATCGCCAAACCGTTGGTCGCCAGTTTCCATTTGCTGGCCAATCGTCGGGCGGATTTCACCGGGCATGCACCCGCTCAGCATCAATGCAGCGGCTAATGCGGTGCTCAGCTTCGCGACCGGGTGCATAATATTGGGCAATTCCATCAAGTTTTCCTTTTATTCAGCATTAAAAACCCCGCAAATGCGAGGCCTAGTAAATAGATGATCTTAATTTGGTTCACTGTAGCAAAAATATGGGGCGAATTCAAACATGAGGTGCGACAGTTTCAAAAGCCATATGATAATCAACAAGCTGAGCAAATTTCTCTAATGGTGTAAGCCAATCTAAGGAAGGTGAGAACAAGTACCCTCCACAACAAAACTGAAAATTTTAGTCGATTTAATTCAAATGCTTACAAAGGCGTATTTTTGTACTTGGTGACTTATTCGCACCTTCCCTAACGCTCTGGTTCTGAAATCCATCCCTGTCGGTGTTGCTTATGCAGTCTGGTCGGGACTCGGCGTCGTCATAATTACAGCCATTGCCTGGTTGCTTCATGGGCAAAAGCTTGATGCGTGGGGCTTTGTAGGTATGGGGCTCATAATTGCTGCCTTTTTGCTCGCCCGATCCCCATCGTGGAAGTCGCTGCGGAGGCCGACGCCATGGTGACGGTGTTCGGCATTCTGAATCTCACCGAGGACTCCTTCTTCGATGAGAGCCGGCGGCTAGACCCCGCCGGCGCTGTCACCGCGGCGATCGAAATGCTGCGAGTCGGATCAGACGTCGTGGATGTCGGACCGGCCGCCAGCCATCCGGACGCGAGGCCTGTATCGCCGGCCGATGAGATCAGACGTATTGCGCCGCTCTTAGACGCCCTGTCCGATCAGATGCACCGTGTTTCAATCGACAGCTTCCAACCGGAAACCCAGCGCTATGCGCTCAAGCGCGGCGTGGGCTACCTGAACGATATCCAAGGATTTCCTGACCCTGCGCTCTATCCCGATATTGCTGAGGCGGACTGCAGGCTGGTGGTTATGCACTCAGCGCAGCGGGATGGCATCGCCACCCGCACCGGTCACCTTCGACCCGAAGACGCGCTCGACGAGATTGTGCGGTTCTTCGAGGCGCGGGTTTCCGCCTTGCGACGGAGCGGGGTCGCTGCCGACCGGCTCATCCTCGATCCGGGGATGGGATTTTTCTTGAGCCCCGCACCGGAAACATCGCTGCACGTGCTGTCGAACCTTCAAAAGCTGAAGTCGGCGTTGGGGCTTCCGCTATTGGTCTCGGTGTCGCGGAAATCCTTCTTGGGCGCCACCGTTGGCCTTCCTGTAAAGGATCTGGGTCCAGCGAGCCTTGCGGCGGAACTTCACGCGATCGGCAATGGCGCTGACTACGTCCGCACCCACGCGCCTGGAGATCTGCGAAGCGCAATCACCTTCTCGGAAACCCTCGCGAAATTTCGCAGTCGCGACGCCAGAGACCGAGGGTTAGATCATGCCTAGCATTCACCTTCCGGCCGCCCGCTAAATATCTCCTTTTGGGTTGTTAATAAAACATCCAATAAGTTGACTGTGCGTGAAAAAGAAAGTTTTGTGTGATGGCGTTGAAGATCGCACCGTTAAGCTCTTATGTGGGATGGTGCAGAGCTCGACGACTACCGATAAAACGCAACCGCCGCAAACAGACAAGAAAAAGCCCCAACTGATAACAGTTGGGGCTTCAGTATTGTGATTGGTGGAGCAATAGCACCCTGAACCCAAAACCTTCTCGCTCAACCGGTAGTGGCTGATAACAACTCGTGAGGGCTATTGCGGGTTAAGCATTTAGCGATGTCTAGGGCCAGACTGGACGTCTGAACGCAAGCCGCTGATACTGTACATAACCACAGTATCAGCGGAGGATACCCATGTCGCTGGCAAGGAACGCCACGGCGAGTCAATCGCCCACTCAAACAAACGGTTACGAACGCCACCAACCCGACCAGACGCTGCTCTACCAGCTGGTTGAGCAGCACTACCCAGCCTTCAAAGCCTCACTCGAAGCCCAAGGTCAACACCTGCCTCGCTACATCCAACAAGAATTCAACGACCTCCTCCAATGTGGCCGTCTGGAGTATGGTTTCATGCGGGTTCGCTGCGAGGATTGTCATCACGAGCGTCTGGTCGCCTTCAGCTGTAAACGACGCGGCTTTTGCCCTAGCTGCGGTGCCCGCCGGATGGCCGAGAGTGCGGCGCTGCTGATAGACGAAGTCTTCCCCAAGGAGCCCATTCGCCAGTGGGTGCTCAGCTTTCCTTTCCAGCTACGCTTTTTGCTGGCTCGCCATCCCCAGCTGATGGGCCAGGTCTTGAGTATCGTCTATCGTACACTCTCAACTCATCTGATCAAAAAAGCCGGTTACACCAAAGCCTCTGCACAAACTGGCTCAGTGACTCTTATCCAACGCTTTGGCTCCGCGCTAAATCTCAATGTCCACTACCACATGCTGTTTCTCGATGGTGTCTATGCCGAAGATGACTATGGCAAGCAACGCTTCCATCGTGTCAAGGCACCCACTTACGATGAGCTGAATACGCTCGCTCACACCCTCAGCCATCGCATCGCTCGCTGCATGGAAAAGCGTGGGATTTTGGAGCGTGATGCCGAGAATACGTGGTTGACACTGGAAGAGGGCGAAGACGATACGCTGACTCAATTACATGGTGCTTCGGTTACGTATCGCATTGCCGTCGGCCCCCAGCAAGGGCGCAAAGTCTTCACCCTGCAAACCTTGCCAGGGCGTGAGGATAAAGCCGACTCAAGCAGTCGAGTAGCCAACCATGCTGGTTTCTCGCTACACGCCGGTGTGATGGCCGAAGCGCATCAGCGGGATAAGCTTGAGCGCTTGTGTCGCTACATTAGTCGGCCAGCGGTTTCAGAAAAACGTCTGGCATTAACCGCCAATGGGCAGGTGCGTTACGAGCTCAAAACTCCGTACCGCAATGGCACCACCCATGTGATCTTCGAGCCGCTGGACTTCATCGCCAAACTCGCTGCGTTGGTACCTAAGCCGCGAGTCAACCTCACACGCTTCCACGGCGTCTTTGCACCGAACAGCAAACACCGAGTTCAAGTAACACCCGCCAAGCGGGGCAAGAAGCCCGACAAATCGGAAGGTCTCGATACTAACTGGCGTGACAAGAGTCCTGCAGAGCGCCACCGCGCCATGACCTGGATGCAACGCCTCAAGCGAGTCTTCAATATTGATATTGAAGTCTGCGAACACTGCGGCGGTCACGTCAAAGTGATTGCCAGCATCGAAGATCCGAAGGTCATTGAGCAGATTCTCAAGCATCTGAAACAGAAAACAGCCAAGGCGAATGCCGCCAAGCAGCGTGAGCTGCCACCAGAACGAGCGCCGCCACTGACTCCCAGCCTGTTCGATCCATCACAGAGTCGTCTCTTTGACTGACGACCCCAAATCCAACACTGCTCAACACTGCCAACTTTTAAACGGGGCGGTGGGGCAGTTTGTATCTCTCGAGCTATCAGGCTAGAGATTTTACCGCCAAATCGAACCTTATTAGAGCGGTTTAGGCTGGACCGGCAGTTAAAATTGGGGCTTGAGCGGTAAACGAGTGAGGGAATTTCAGGTAAGATACTTCGGATGAGGAGCAAAAAGGTGGTTTATACTTCCTATACCCGCAAAGGTTGTTGGGAAGGCGCGAACCAACCCCATGTTTGCCTGCCTAGGCAAAGCTCGCCGAAAGAGTTAGCACCCTCCCTGATTAAAGGAAGCCGTATGGATATTATTGATAAAGTTTTTCAGCAAGAGGATTTCTCACGCCAGGATTTGAGTGACAGCCGTTTTCGCCGCTGCCGCTTTTATCAGTGTGACTTCAGCCACTGTCAGCTGCAGGATGCCAGTTTCGAGGATTGCAGTTTCATTGAAAGCGGCGCCGTTGAAGGGTGTCACTTCAGCTATGCCGATCTGCGCGATGCCAGTTTCAAGGCCTGCCGTCTGTCTTTGGCCAACTTCAGCGGTGCCAACTGCTTTGGCATAGAGTTCAGGGAGTGCGATCTCAAGGGCGCCAACTTTTCCCGGGCCCGCTTCTACAATCAAGTCAGCCATAAGATGTACTTCTGCTCGGCTTATATCTCAGGTTGCAACCTGGCCTATACCAACTTGAGTGGCCAATGCCTGGAAAAATGCGAGCTGTTTGAAAACAACTGGAGCAATGCCAATCTCAGCGGCGCTTCCTTGATGGGCTCAGATCTCAGCCGCGGCACCTTCTCCCGCGACTGTTGGCAACAGGTCAATCTGCGGGGCTGTGACCTAACCTTTGCCGATCTGGATGGGCTCGACCCCAGACGGGTCAACCTCGAAGGAGTCAAGATCTGTGCCTGGCAACAGGAGCAACTGCTGGAACCCTTGGGAGTAATAGTGCTGCCGGATTAGCTCGAATGCAAACACAAGAGGCAAATATCACTTGAGTTCCGCGCTGCAACAAGGCAGATTCTGCTATAGCAGAGTATTACCGCCGGAATGCCGTTTCTCTGCTGCCGCAGCCGACGTTATACCTTCCCTTCAAAGGAGGCATTATGAAGACTCAACTGCACGCCGAGCTGGCTCAGGTCAAGCGCTCTTTGGCAATCACCCAACTACTGGGAGCACCAGGCATCTTACTCATAGGCTTGGCACTATGGCATCGCATTTTATTTTCTTTCTCTGGTTCTGAAATCCATCCCTGTCGGTGTTGCTTATGCAGTCTGGTCGGGACTCGGCGTCGTCATAATTACAGCCATTGCCTGGTTGCTTCATGGGCAAAAGCTTGATGCGTGGGGCTTTGTAGGTATGGGGCTCATAATTGCTGCCTTTTTGCTCGCCCGATCCCCATCGTGGAAGTCGCTGCGGAGGCCGACGCCATGGTGACGGTGTTCGGCATTCTGAATCTCACCGAGGACTCCTTCTTCGATGAGAGCCGGCGGCTAGACCCCGCCGGCGCTGTCACCGCGGCGATCGAAATGCTGCGAGTCGGATCAGACGTCGTGGATGTCGGACCGGCCGCCAGCCATCCGGACGCGAGGCCTGTATCGCCGGCCGATGAGATCAGACGTATTGCGCCGCTCTTAGACGCCCTGTCCGATCAGATGCACCGTGTTTCAATCGACAGCTTCCAACCGGAAACCCAGCGCTATGCGCTCAAGCGCGGCGTGGGCTACCTGAACGATATCCAAGGATTTCCTGACCCTGCGCTCTATCCCGATATTGCTGAGGCGGACTGCAGGCTGGTGGTTATGCACTCAGCGCAGCGGGATGGCATCGCCACCCGCACCGGTCACCTTCGACCCGAAGACGCGCTCGACGAGATTGTGCGGTTCTTCGAGGCGCGGGTTTCCGCCTTGCGACGGAGCGGGGTCGCTGCCGACCGGCTCATCCTCGATCCGGGGATGGGATTTTTCTTGAGCCCCGCACCGGAAACATCGCTGCACGTGCTGTCGAACCTTCAAAAGCTGAAGTCGGCGTTGGGGCTTCCGCTATTGGTCTCGGTGTCGCGGAAATCCTTCTTGGGCGCCACCGTTGGCCTTCCTGTAAAGGATCTGGGTCCAGCGAGCCTTGCGGCGGAACTTCACGCGATCGGCAATGGCGCTGACTACGTCCGCACCCACGCGCCTGGAGATCTGCGAAGCGCAATCACCTTCTCGGAAACCCTCGCGAAATTTCGCAGTCGCGACGCCAGAGACCGAGGGTTAGATCATGCCTAGCATTCACCTTCCGGCCGCCCGCTAGCGGACCCTGGTCAGGTTCCGCGAAGGTGGGCGCAGACATGCTGGGCTCGTCAGGATCAAACTGCACTATGAGGCGGCGGTTCATACCGCGCCAGGGGAGCGAATGGACAGCGAGGAGCCTCCGAACGTTCGGGTCGCCTGCTCGGGTGATATCGACGAGGTTGTGCGGCTGATGCACGACGCTGCGGCGTGGATGTCCGCCAAGGGAACGCCCGCCTGGGACGTCGCGCGGATCGACCGGACATTCGCGGAGACCTTCGTCCTGAGATCCGAGCTCCTAGGGATCGCCTCAGAAAACGGAATCTATGGTCACTCCCGTTTTTGCAACACCGATTTTGACGACAAGTTGGCTTGCTTGAATCTATCCGGCGTCTGAATGGGATTTTATTCCCGCGCCTCGATGAGTTCCGCGCCTGATGAACCTCCAGAAAATATACGGCTTCAATGAGCCTTTCCGTTTTACAGGTTCCTCAACAGGCCGGTGGGCCGTTAGTATCATCAATATCAGTATTCGCAAAACCAGATGAATGATTGTTTAAACTGGTGTATTTCTGCCTTTATGCTTCGTAAGTTTGCTGTCGCGCCGTCAGTGCCCAGGCTATTCTGGCCAGCTTGTTTGCCAGAGCACAGGTGACGACAAAGTTGCTTTTCCGACACAACAACTCCCTGACCCAGTCGGCCAACTTGCCAGACTGGTGTTCCAGTTTTTGTATGAATACCCTGGCACACTGAACCAACAAAGTTCGGATCTTTTTGTTGCCCCGCTTGCTAATCCCTAACAATGTCGTCCGACCTCCCGTGCTGTACTGTCGGGGTACCAGCCCTGTTGCCGCCGCAAAGTCACGGCTGCTGGCGTACTGCTTCCCGTCGCCAATCTCAGTTGAAATAGTACTGGCAGTCAGCGTTCCAACGCAGGGAATACTCAGCAAGCGCTGTCCAACCTCATCTTCGTCCAACTTTCGTTTCAACTGAGATTCCAGATCTTTAATCTGCTCAACAAGATAGTGATAATGCTGTTGTAATTTCAGCAGTAACTGGCTGAGATAAAGAGGCAAACTACTGTCCTCAAGAAGGGTACTCAGTCGACTAATAACGGCAGCACCTCGCGGAACGCTGATACCAAATTCCAGCAGAAAAGCATGCATCTGATTAGTTGTTTTCACCTTATCCTGAACCAGGGATTCACGGACACGATGCAGAGCTCGCATTGCCTGCTGAGATTCGGTTCTGGGCTGCACGAAACGCATAGATGGACGTGATGCTGCTTCACAGATAGCTTCAGCATCAACGAAGTCATTTTTGTTGCTTTTAACGAATGGGCGGACAAATTGCGGTGATATCAGCTTTGGAAAATGCCCTAACTCTTCCAGCTTGCGTGCCATAAAGTGAGAACCGCCACAGGCTTCCATCGCGATGGTTGTTGCCGGGCATGTCGCCAGAAATTCGATTAGCTTTGGTCGGGTGAATTTTTTACGGTAAACGGCCTTCCCACGATGATCCTGACAATGAATATGGAAAGAGTTCTTACCCAGATCGATACCAATAAGCGCAATGTTTTCCATGATGGTTCTCCGAATGAAAGCCTGTCCTCAGCATAGTACTGGGAAGGAGGGAGTGACCATCTCATTAAATAAAGCACGCTAAGCCGTAAGTAAGCGTGCTCCTGTGAAAGCCACAGCTAAAACTGCGTAGTACACATAGAGGTATTTTTTTCTAGATTTATATCGAATTTCGTTATCGAATTTCGCTTATTATTGATCAACTCGTTGCAGATCATGAAGGCGAAAGTATGACGAATAACCCTACCGATGACAGCAGACCATGGTCGGTCTTTCTTATTTTTCTGCGGCTTGGATTGACATCTTTTGGCGGCCCCATTGCGCACTTGGGCTACTTCCGCGCCGAATTTGTCACACGGCGGCGCTGGCTCTCCGAACGGAGCTATGCTGACTTGGTCGCGCTTTGTCAGTTCTTGCCAGGGCCTGCAAGCAGCCAGGTCGGCATAGCGGTAGGACTGTCTCGGGCTGGATACAGCGGGGCGCTGGCTGCTTGGGCTGGCTTCACGCTGCCGTCTGCCATAGCCTTGATCCTTTTTGCGCTCGGCATCTCCAGCTATGGCGATTACGTCTCGCAGGGCGCGTTGCATGGCTTAAAAGTGGTGGCTGTGGCCGTGGTCGCTCAAGCAGTATGGGGCATGGCGCGTAACCTATGCACGGATGGGCTGCGAGTCACCATCATGGCAATTGCTACCTGCGTCGTTTTACTTGTGCCGTCCGCGTGGGGACAGGTTGGCGTGATTGCTATCGCAGGCATCGCAGGCCGGTTATTGTTCAAGCCAGCGAAAGTTGTTGAGCATGACCCCCTACCTATCACGGTCAGTCACCGGGCCGGCGTGCTTTGGCTCTCGCTGTTCTTTGTCTTGCTGATTGGCCTGCCGGTGTTGGCCGAACTGATGCCAAGTCAAACCATGGCAATGGTGGATTCCTTCTATCGTGTCGGATCACTGGTGTTCGGCGGTGGTCACGTTGTGCTGCCATTACTGCAAGCCGAAGTGGTGCCCTCCGGCTGGGTCAACAATGAATCCTTTCTCGCGGGGTACGGGGCAGCTCAAGCGGTGCCCGGCCCTTTGTTCACGTTCGCCGCGTTTCTTGGTGCCTCGATGAACACCGCCCCGTCGGGCTGGATCGGCGGCATTGTGTGTCTGCTGGCTATCTTCGCGCCCTCGTTCTTGCTGGTCGTCGGATCAATGCCATTTTGGGAGCGTTTGCGCCGCAATACAGGCATCCAAGCTGCGCTGGCCGGGATCAATGCCGCTGTAGTCGGCTTGCTGCTGGCCGCGCTGTATCAGCCTGTATGGACTAGCGCCATCTTTCAGCCGCAAGACTTCGGCTTGGCATTAGTTGCCCTTGTCGCACTTATGTTCTGGAAGCTCCCGCCGTGGCTGGTTGTCCTCGGTAGCGGTGCAGCTGGGTGGCTGTTGAGCGTCGCTCTGTGAGGCACAAAAAATGACTGACAAAGACCTCTACGGCGGTTTGATCCGCCTGCACATCCTTCACCATGCAGCCGAGGAACCTGTCTTTGGGCTGGGGATCATCGAAGAGCTACGCCGACACGGCTACGAGATGAGCGCTGGCACCGTGTACCCGATGCTGCACGGCCTGGAAAAAAAAGGCTATCTGACCTCACGCCACGAACGCACCGGGCGACGTGAACGGCGTGTTTATGACATCACTGAACAAGGCAGAACTGCACTTGCTGATGCGAAAACAAAGGTCAAGGAGCTGTTCGGAGAGTTGGTAGAAGGTGGTTGAGTTTTTGCTTCTATGTCAGGTTGAGCTATGCCTCAGTCTGACAGTGATGAGTCGCAGGCGTTCGGATCGGCATCGGTTTCGCTCCCGGTCTTGGCGCGCGCCTGGAAGCGCTGATAGCACTCCAGCCCGCAGAAGTGCTCGACGTATTCCGCGCCTTCCGGGGTGAAGGCGGCATCGAGCGGGATTTCCTTGCAGCACACGCAGCAACTGGTGGCAGTCGGATCATTTGCATTCATGGTGGCACCCCTCCATTGACTGACGAAGACGGCGAATGCCGCCGCCGGCATCGGCTTGGCGAACAGGAAGCCTTGTCCTGTGTCGCAGTCCGCTTGTCGCAACAAATCAAGACTCGCCGATGTTTCCACGCCTTCGGCCACTACTTCCATGCCAAGCCCATGCGCAAGCTGAATCACGGTGCGCACGATGGTCTGGTCGCGGTGGTCGTTGGCGAGTCCGGCGACAAACGATTGGTCGATCTTGAGCGTGCTGATGGGGCAGCATTTCAGGTGTTGCAGGCAGGAATAGCCGGTGCCGAAGTCGTCGGCGGCGAAGCGCACACCGATCTGTCGCAAAGCTTCCAGGGCGGGGAAGATCGCCGGATCACCGAACGCAACCGATTCGGTCAGCTCAATTTCAAGATACGCGGCGGGCAACCCGGCATCGGCCAGCACGCCCTTTACCCACTTGTCGAAATCTGGCCCCACTTGGCTCGCCGAAACATTGACGGCCAGCCGGAACGGTTGCCATGCCAGCACCCGCCAGTCGCGCATTTGACGGCAGGCTGCGCCCAGCACCCATGCGCCGATTTCCGGCATCAGGCCGGACGATTCGATCACGGGCAGGAACTGGCCCGGCGGCAACAGTCCGAGCGTCGGATGACGCCAGCGCAACAGGGCTTCCGCGCCGACAATCTGCTCACTGCGCAAATCGACAATCGGCTGGTAGTGCAGCTCAAGCTGCCCGCGCTCGACCGCCTGCGCCAGTTGCGCCACTGTCCATTCAATTGGCTGGGAAGCGCTCATGATCGACCTCTGAAGGCCCGCAGCAGCCGCGTCACAGACAGGACAAACAAGCCGGTCAGCGTGAGGGCTGCAATACCCCAGTGCTCGCCGATGAACGCGCCGGCCGTCGTGCCGGCCAGCACAATGGCGAGAATCGGCAAATGACAGGGACAGGTGAGCACCGCCAGCGCACCCCACAGGTAGCCGGTGAACGGCTTGTGTGTCTCGGCCGGCATGCGCTCGGGGCTGTTCATGGCAAACTCTCCGCATGCTGTGCCGGCGCGGTCGGCATGGCGGCCAACTGCACTTCCAGATTGGCCAACGCTTCGCGCCGGCGTTCGACGAACTGACGCAGCACAGCAAGCTGCGCGGCAGTTTCATCGCAGTTCGCCGCATCCAGCGCCCGGCACAGCCGCGCCAATGCGCCGAGGCCGATGCCCGCCTCGAAGGCGGCCCGCACGAAGCACAGTCGCTGCAAGGCGGCGTCATCGAACAGGCCGTAGCCACCCGTGGTGCAGGCGACTGGCCGCAGCAATCCGCGCAGCAGGTAGTCGCGCACGATATGCACGCTCACCCCGGCATCAAGGGCCAGCCGGGACACCGTGTAGGCGTTCATCGAACACCTCCTTTTGGTCGGTTCACGGCAATGCATATACCGTTTCGCCGAGTTCAATCCGCGCGCTGCGAATCCGATGCCGGTGCCGTAGAACATTGGGTCGATATCCGATCACGGTGTCCTAGATGACATGGTCTGCAACAGATGTCGATTAAACTCCTGGCCCAAGCCGAAAGCCTCGTGGACACTGACGATCGCCAATCCTTCCAATCCTTGATGCTTGGAGGCCCAGTCTTCCGCCGTCGGGACAGATGCAAAGAAATGTACATGGCAACAGAAGGACTGACGAACGTCGGCTGCTTCCTGCGGCAATACCAAGGACACCGCCATGCCGGCAGGTTCGACAGCCTGTATCTCGCTGGGTGAAACCGTGAGTGAAACGGGTGCTCCGGTTGCAGCGCAATGCGATGAGACGCGAGCTGTACGGCCGATCAGCGCCGGAAATATCAAGGTGTCCAGCGCGCACCAGGCATACAGACGGCGGTCGTCAATTTCAAAGACATACGAAGTCTCGCGCAAGGTGAGGCCGTAGCCGATGATGTTCCCATCTTTGTCATATTCGGTACTGGTGGCCTGTTCGAGTACGGCGGCCACTCGCTCAGCGGGCCAGTCGAGAATCCCGGCAAGTGTCGTTCGTGAAACCGGACGCCCCTTGGCGAGTTCCCGCAGTAGCGGGACCAAGAGATCCGCAGTACCATTGGTACGATTGACCGAAGTGAGACGTTCTAAAATATATGGGGCGAGCTTCATGGTTCCATCTCCTTTCATCCTGCGCAGCAGGACAATTGTTTGACATCCTTGGTGAAGGTCTGCGCCGCGAGCTTCAGCCCCTCGACCATCGTCAGGTAGGGGAACAACTGGTCGGCCAGTTCCTGCACCGTCATGCGGTTGCGAATGGCGAGAACAGCCGTCTGGATCAATTCGCCGGCTTCCGGGGCGACGACCTGCACGCCGATGAGCCGTCCGCTACCTTCCTCGATGACCAGCTTGATAAAGCCGCGTGTGTCGAAGTTGGCAAGCGCACGCGGCACGTTGTCGAGCGTGAGCGTGCGACTGTCGGTTTCGATCCCGTCGTGATGCGCTTCCGCTTCGCTGTAGCCCACGGTTGCTACTTGCGGATCGGTGAACACCACGGCCGGCATCGCGGTTAGATTGATGGCAGCATCCCCTCCGGTCATGTTGATCGCGGCACGGGTGCCGGCCGCTGCCGCCACATAGACGAATTGTGGCTGGTCCGTGCAGTCGCCGGCCGCGTAAATGTGTGGCGTGCTGGTGCGCATGCCCTTGTCGATGACGATGGCACCCTGCGCATTGACGGTGACTCCCGCCGCGTCGAGTGCCAGGCTGCGCGTGTTCGGTGTCCGTCCGGTAGCGACCAGCAGCTTGTCGGCACGTACTTCACCGTGTCCCGTGGTCAGCACGAATTCGCCGTTCACATGCGCGACCTGGCTGGCTTGCGTGTGTTCCAGTACCTTGATCCCTTCGGCACGGAAGGCCGCTGTGACGGCCTCGCCGATGGACGGGTCGTCGCGGAAGAACAGCGTGTTGCGAGCTAGGATCGTGACCTGGCTGCCCAGCCGGGCGAAGGCTTGCGCCAGTTCCAGCGCGACCACCGACGAGCCGATCACGGCTAGGCGTTCGGGAATGGTGTCGCTGACCAAGGCCTCGGTCGAAGTCCAGTAGGGTGACTCTTTCAGGCCCGGAATCGGCGGCATGGCCGGACTGGCACCCGTGGCGACCAGGCAGCGGTCGAACATCACGACGCGCTCACCACCCTCGTTCAAACTAACGATAAGGCTCTGGTCGTCCTTGAAACGCGCTTCACCGTGCAGAACGGTGATGGCTGAATTGCCGTCCAGGATGCCTTCGTACTTGGCATGACGGAGTTCTTCGACACGGGCCTGCTGCTGGGCCAGCAGCCGCTCGCGCAAGATCGTCGGCGGTGTGGGTGGCATGCCGCCGTCGAATGGGCTTTCCCGGCGCAGATGGGCGATGTGGGCGGCGCGGATCATGATCTTGGACGGCACACAACCGACGTTGACGCAGGTGCCGCCGATGGTGCCGCGCTCAATCAGCGTGACCTGCGCGCCTTGCTCGACGGCCTTCAGTGCTGCCGCCATCGCGGCTCCACCGCTGCCGATCACGGCGACTTGCAACGGGCGCTCGCCGCCGCTGCCCTTGTCGGCGGCACCCATCCAGCCGCGCACCTTGTCGAACAGCCCAGTGCGGTTGTCGGTCGGCGGGGCATCGGCGAGCATCGCTTTGTAGCCCAGGCCAGCCACGGCGGCGGTCAGTGCGTCCGGCGCTGTGCCTGGATCAAGGGCGAGCTGGGCCGCGCCCTTGGCATAGGACACTATGGCAGATTGGACGCCGGGTACTTTTTCCAGCGCTTCCTTGACGTGCGCCGCGCACGAGTCGCAGGTCATGCCGGTGATTTTTAGATGGGTCATGCGACAGATCCTTTTTCGTTTGTGGTAGCAGACAAGGGCGTCAGATGTGCTGCGCTGCCGTTTTCAGTGCCTCACTTCTTGACGCTGGACGGATAGCCCGCGTCTTCGGTGGCCTTGGTCAGCTTCTGCACGCTGGTCTTGGCATCATCGAAGGTGACAACCGCTTCGCGTGTCTCGAAGGTCACGTTAACTTTGCTGACGCCTTCGACCTTGGAAATCGCCTTCTTAACGGTGATCGGACAAGCGGAGCAGGTCATGCCCGGTACGGACAGCGTGACGGTCTGGGTGGCGGCCCACACGGGGGCAACAACGGCAGCGATGGCGAGAGAGGCAAACAGTTTTTTCATGATGAACTCCTGTGATTAATAGAAAAATGGCATGACGTAGGGAAATCCGAGCGCGACCAGAACCAGCGCGGCCACGACCCAGAAAATGAGCTTGTAAGTAGCGCGCACTTGGGGAATCGCACACACATCCCCTGGTTTGCAGGCTTGCGCCGGTCGGTAGATGCGCCGCCAGGCGAAAAACAGCGCCACCAACGCCGCGCCGATGAAGATCGGGCGATAAGGTTCCAACACCGTCAAGTTGCCGATCCAAGCGCCGCTGAACCCCAGGGCGATCAGAACCAGCGGCCCCAGGCAGCAAGCCGAGGCGAGGATGGCGGCTAGCCCGCCAGTGAAGAGCGCCCCGCGCCCGTTTTGAGGTTCAGACATACGCTTGTCCTTTCAAATCTGGATTGGATAGCTTAAGCTTACTTCCGTACCAATGTACGGAGTCAAGCGATATGGAAAAAAATTTGGAGAATCTGACTATTGGCGTTTTCGCCAAGGCGGCCGGGGTCAACGTGGAAACAATCCGGTTCTATCAGCGCAAGGGCTTGTTGCCGGAGCCGGACAAGCCCTATGGCAGCATCCGCCGCTATGGCGAGGCGGATGTGACGCGGGTGCGCTTCGTGAAATCAGCCCAGCGGCTCGGATTCAGCCTCGACGAGATCGCAGAGCTGCTGAGGCTGGATGACGGCACCCACTGCGAGGAAGCCAGCAGCCTGGCCGAGCACAAGCTTCAGGACGTGCGCGAAAAAATGACCGACCTGGCGCGCATGGAAACCGTGCTATCCGAACTTGTGTTCGCCTGCCATGCGCGGCAAGGGAACGTTTCTTGCCCGCTGATTGCTTCGCTGCAAGGGGAGAAAGAGCCGCGTGGTGCCGACGCGGTGTAGCCGAGGGTAGTTACGCCTTAGCGTGCTTTATTTAATGAGATGGTCACTCCCTCCTTCCCGGTACTATGCTGAGGACAGGCTTTCATTCGGAGAACTATCATGGAAAACATTGCGCTCATTGGTATCGATCTGGGTAAAAACTCTTTCCATATTCATTGCCAGGATCGTCGCGGGAAGGCTGTTTACCGTAAAAAATTTACCCGGCCAAAGTTGATCGAATTTTTGGCGACATGCCCCGCTACAACCATCGCAATGGAAGCCTGTGGCGGTTCTCACTTTATGGCACGCAAGTTGGAAGAGTTGGGGCATTCCCCAAAGCTGATATCACCACAATTTGTCCGCCCGTTCGTTAAAAGCAATAAAAACGACTTTGTCGACGCCGAAGCTATTTGTGAAGCTGCATCGCGTCCGTCTATGCGTTTTGTGCAGCCCAGAACGGAATCTCAGCAGGCAATGCGGGCTCTGCATCGTGTCCGTGAATCCCTGGTTCAGGATAAGGTAAAAACAACCAATCAAATGCATGCTTTTCTGCTGGAATTTGGCATTAGCGTTCCCCGAGGAGCTGCCGTTATTAGCCGACTGAGTACCATTCTTGAGGATAATAGTTTGCCTCTTTACCTCAGCCAGTTATTGCTGAAATTACAACAGCATTATCACTATCTTGTTGAGCAGATTAAAGATTTGGAATCCCAGTTGAAACGAAAGTTGGACGAAGATGAGGTTGGACAGCGCTTGCTGAGCATTCCCTGCGTCGGAACACTGACAGCGAGTACTATTTCAACTGAGATTGGCGACGGGAAGCAGTACGCCAGCAGCCGTGACTTTGCGGCGGCAACAGGGCTTGTACCTCGGCAGTACAGCACGGGAGGTAGGACGACATTGCTGGGAATTAGTAAGCGAGGTAATAAAAAGATCCGAACTTTGTTGGTTCAATGTGCCAGGGTATTCATACAAAAACTGGAACACCAGTCTGGCAAATTGGCCGATTGGGTCAGGGATTTACTGTGCCGGAAAAGCAACTTTGTCGTCACTTGTGCTCTGGCAAACAAGCTGGCCAGAATAGCCTGGGCCCTAACGGCACGACAGCAAACTTATGTAGCATAACGGCAGAAATACACCGGTTTAAAGAATTACTGATCTGGTTTTGCGAATACTGATATTGATGATACTAACGGCCCACCGGCCTGTTGAGGAACCTGTAAAACGGAAAGGCTCATTGAAGCCGTATATTTTCTGGAGGTTCATCAGGCGCGGAACTCATCAAGGCGCGGGAATAAAATCCCATTCAGACGCCGGATAGATTCAAGCAAGCCAACTTGTCGTCAAAATCGGTGTTGCAAAAACGGGAGTGACCATAGATTCCGTTTTCTGAGACGACCCCTTGTAGGATTGGCTGTATCTGGGGACACTATAACCGTCAAAGAAGCCGGTTTGGTGTTGGTCATTGGGGTTATCCTGTGGATCTATGGTATAATCTTAACCAAGGTCAGCAATTCCTAAGGGGGTCAAATGGACGCTTTCACATTAGGCATGTTGGGGTTGCTCATTTTTTTCACTGTCGTCACTGGCGGCAGTCTGTATCTCTACCATGAGAAACAGAAGGAAAAAAAGCATCACAACGCCTAAAGAGTAACTGCGACAATGAACGTAAAGGCCAGCAATAGCTGGCCTTTTTTTATACTTGCAGTTTGAGGTGTTACATGTCACGATAAGGTAAGTGTGACATGTAACGGAAAAGGTGATTTTTTGAAAGTATCCAATGAAGATGCTCAGGCTACGGCGATCTATCTCCTCAGAGCTGCTTCGCGCCCAGCTTTCTGGCGTGACGTCCCATTCGATAAGAAACTTGAAGCCGTGGACAGCCTGAACAGCATAGGGCGATCACCATCAGAACTCACTGAATGGATTAATAAATACCTGACAGCAGAGCAAATCAATAAACTCGGGACATCAATTAGGCAACGTCGCAGAAGGGGATATGGTGTTGGTAAAAGCATAACTATAAGCGATAAAGCCCACAGGATTTTGAAGCGGTTGTCAGAAGTCGATGGTTGCAGTTTGTCAGAAGTGATCGAGAAACGCCTAGCCCGAGCTTATAAAAATACATGGGACCATAAATAGAGTGACACTAGGGGTTGCATTTTTAAAACCCGTGATAGCATCTAAATGAACCCAAACGAATAGGGGGGCTGGCGGCGATGCCGACCATTATCCCGACAATGGAGAAATAGACCATGATGACATTGACTACCGTCTCGAAGAAAACTTCAAATAATTCAGCCCTTGTATTCTGGCGCGTTGGTACAAAACGGAAAGGCATCCTTGATGTCCATATTGATTTTGACCACGAAGAAGCGGATCTTTTGGCTGAGCTCGTAGCCATTCGCTATCTGGCGCTGGACAAACAGGTTTTTTGCAGAGAGCCAGGTGCTGGTGCTGGTTACAAGCTGGTGGTATCCAAAGGTGCAATCAAGAAGCTGGCGCTGGGCAAATCCACCAAGGCTTTTGCTTTCAAGTTTGCGGCTTGCCTCACTGGGCGTTTAAAGGGCGCTACTATTGAAGTCTCGCAGAGCATGGAGTTTATGGATGAGCCGGGAGAGGGCAACATTGAGCTCCTCGATGTGGACAAGCAAGCCTATACCCAGACCCATGACGAAATATCTACACCTGCCATTGGCCCCGTCCTGGTTACTCAACATGCCATCGATCAGTATCAGGCCCGGATAACCTCTGGAGACCCTAAAAAACCGTGGGCCTCACTTGTTGGCCGCCTCCAGCATCCAGAGTTACAGGTTCAGCCCTTTGACGAGAAAGTGGCTCGCCATAAAGCCAGAAAGTATGGCCGCGTAGATAACGTGGAAGTCTGGGGCCATAGAGATTCCAAGTTCAAGTACCTGATGGTGATCAACGACGACAACCAAAAACGTGTTCTTGTCACAGTGTTTGAGCGAAATGAGTAACCTGCTTCTCATTTGTTCTGAATACACAACCTCTCCAAATCACGTATTCATACCCTAAAAGGGCAATAACGCAGTCGTTGATAACGACTCTCCCACCTGAAAATAGCTCCAGCATAAAAACTGGAGCTGTAAATGAGATCGAGACCTTCCCTTTTACTGATGCGAAACCTGCGGTCATTGGCCGTTGTGGTGCTCGCAACTTTGCCATGCGTTGCTTTTGCACAATGGCGGGTTGTAGCCGTGAGCACCGAAGTAGACAAAATGCGCTTCAACACCATCATAGACGCGCATTCCTTCATGAAGAATTATCGCTCTGGTGAGGAGCAAGGGAAGGGAACGCCAGTTGGGGATGCGCTTTATCCGGTTGCCAGTTATGGTGATGGCCGTTATGTCTCCAGGATCTGTTTTAAGTATCTAGGTGCTACTGGCGATTATGACCCCACTACCTGCACTGGCGACCCAGCTACGGTCTACTGGCGCTCAACCTATGTTCTGCCGGGTGAGATGGATAAAACACCGTTCCTGGACAGGGATCTCGGCTTACCAACAACGACCATGTGTGTAGGGAACCCTATCCATCTTGGCACCGGCAACAAGTTCCAGGCTGAACTGGATTATCAAAGCGGAGGCTCCGACCCTTTCACATTCACCAGATACTACAATAGCCACCTTCCTGATGAAGAGCTCGGCGGCTGGCGGCATACCTACTCGCGGAGCGTCGAGGTCAACGCCTCGAAGTACGGTGAGAACATGGTTGTCCTGCACCGGCCAGAAGGGCAACAACTCGCGTTCTACAACTCGTCCTCTGTCTGGGTGCCAACATGGAAAACCGATGATACCTTGACGAAGGATGCTACCGGCTGGCGCTACACTCAATCTGACGGGGTAGTCGAGGCCTATGATGAAACCGGACGACTGACCGGCATCGAGAAGCCCAACGGCAATCACATCACCCTGAGCTATCTGAACGGAGAGCTATCCTCGATCACTGACGGCTTTGGCCGCACCATCCAGTTCCAGTATCAAGATGGCCGCATGGTCAGTGTCACCGATCCTGCTGGTGGCAGTATTCAGTACCAGTACAACAGCGCTGGCAAGCTGGCGGAAGTGATCTACCAGGACAATACGAGCCGCAGCTATCTCTACGATGACCCGAATGCACCGGGTTTGCTCTCTGGGCTGGTGGACGAGAACGGCAACCGTTTCGCCACATGGGGATATGATACTCAGGGGAGAGCGGTTCTAAGCGAACACGCCGGGGGCGCAGAGAAAACTCAGGTAAGCTACAACGCTGACGGAAGCGTCTCTGTCACCAATGCCCTCGGCCACGTTCAGCGATACACCTACAGTCGCCACAATGGGATGCTCAAGCCTGATGTGGTTGAGGGTGCGCCGTGTACCGGCTTTGTGGGCGGCAAGGAAACCTACGTCTACGACAGCAAAGGCCTCGTCTCCAGCATTACTGACCGCGCTGGGCAGAAGCGCACGTTCACCCATAACGACCGGGGATTGGAAACCACCCAGATAGACCAGGACGGGGGTAAGGTTACGACCGACTGGCTTCCTTCCAAGTCGCTCCCGGCAAAAATCACAGAACCAACCAGGATCACTGAGCTCACCTACGACACTCATCTCCGGGTGATAAGCCGCAAGGTCACTGATCGCAGCTCGGGCGCTTCCCGGACATGGACCTACACCTATGCCCCTGTTGGTACAGGAAAGCCGAGCCTGTTGGCCTCGGTTGATGGTCCGCGCACCGACGTCAGCGATGTTACGACATTTGACTACGATGACCAGGGCAACCTGATCCGGACAACGAACGCGCTGGGGCAGGTGACGCAGTTTGGTGACTACGACGCGAACGGTCGCGCCGGGACCATTCAGGGTGTCAATGGTGTAACCCAAACCCTCACCTATGACGCCAGAGGAAGACTTGTCAGCTCCACTGGGCCAGAAGGAACCACGGTCTACAACTATGATGCTGTGGGCCTCCTGAGTTCGCTGACCAAGCCAAATGGTGCAACCGTCAGCTATGAGTACGACGCTGCACATCGGCTGGTGGCGGAAACAGATGCACAGGGCAACCGGCGCGAGCTTGAGCTCAATGACCTCGGGAACCCAGTAGAAGAGCGACTGCTCGATGCGCTGGGCCAGACCCGTTGGATAGAGCGCCGGATCTTCAACGAAATCGGCTGGCTCTCCAGTGTCTCCGACGCCTATAGCAATCAGTCATCGTTTTCCTACGATGTGGTGGCAAACCTGATACAGGAGACCAGTCCCTCTGGTAACACACACTCCTACAAGTACGACGGCTTCCATCACCGGACACAAACGACCGATCCCCTCGGGAAGGTCACGCAGGTGCTCTACAAGGATACCGGCGATGTTTACCGTGTCTCCGACCCTCGTTCGCGCCTGACCTACTACAGCTACAACGGCTTTGGCGAAGTGACCCAGGTCCGGAGCCCGGACACCGGCACCACCGACATTACCTATGACGAAGCCGGTAACGTGGCAACGCGCAAAACGGCCAAGGGGCAAACCACAAGCTACAGCTATGACGCGCTGAACCGGATCATCGAAACCTCCAGCGATGTCGCTGGCGAATCGCCAATTCTGTACGGGTACGACGAAGCAACCTCACCATACGGCATAGGCCGCTTGACCTCAGTCGATGATGGCAACGGTGTCCGGAGATTTGGCTACACCCCCGAAGGATGGCTGGCTTACGAAACCTGGGAAACCCACGGGCAGAGCCTGACTACCCAGTACCAATACGATGGTGCAGGCCTCGTCACGAAGATCACGTATCCCAGTGGCCGTGAGGTCTCCTACACCCGTGACTCAGCCGGTGACGTCATCGAGGTGACAACGACACAAGCAGGCACCACAACAAACCTGGCAAGCCAGATTGAGCGAGCGCCCTTTGGCCCCGTCACCAGTATGGTCAGAGGGAACGGCATTTCAGAAAGCCGCACTCTGGATCTCGATTACCGTGTCACCGGCATCGACGCTGCTAGGGTGCATTCGCTGGTCTATCGGTACACGCCAGACTCGTTGATTTCAGCCATAGACGACAATCTCAGCTCATCAGTCAATCAGTCACTCGGTTATGACGCGGTTGGCCGCATCACCTCTGCTGAGGGGATCTATGGCGTTTTGGGCTATGGCTATGACGCCACCGGCAACAGGACCTCGATCACGACCGATGGCCTGAGCCAAAGCTACACCATCAACTACATGAACAACTGGTTGGTGAAGGCCGGGCAAACCTCCAGAAGCTATGACGCCAATGGCAACCTGACGAAGCAGGGGGCGGATACCTTCACCTATGACAGCCAGAACCGGCTGGTGGCCGCAACGGTCGCGGGAGTGACTGTAAGCTACACATACAACCATCTGGATCAGCGTGTAACCAAGACCCTAAACGGGCATACCCGGCTGCTGGTTTACGACCTGGCAGGAAACCTCATCGAGGAGCTGGACGCGGCCACTGGAGACGTGCTGGCGGAGTACATCTGGCTCGATGGGACACCCTTGGGCTTTGTTCAGTCAGGACAGACCTACCAAGTCCACGTCGATCACCTGGGCACCCCGAAGGCACTGACCGACGTCAGCGGCCAAGTCGTTTGGAAGGCGAGCTACAGCCCGTTCGGTAAGGCCAGCATCATCATCCAGGGGCCAACCTTCAACCTGCGATTCCCAGGACAGTATTACGACGCGGAGACCGGGTTCCACTACAACTGGCGGCGTTACTACGACCCAGCGACCGGGCGGTACATTACCAGCGACCCTCTTGGCCTGATCGATGGAGTAAACACCTACGGGTATGTGCATGGAAACCCTATGTCCAATACCGACCCGACGGGTGAATTTGCGTTTGTTGGTGCAGGTATTGGAGCTGGGTTGGAGCTACTTAGCCAACTAATCGAAAATAATGGGAGTTGGAAATGTGTTAGTTGGTCAAAAGTTGGAATCGCCGGAGCGATTGGGGCTATAGGTGGCGGCTGGGCGTCAGGAGTTTTCAGACATGCCAGCTCCGGTAAATCGTGGTTCAAATTAAGCCAAAAATGGAGCAATGTCTCACCCAGAGTAAGGAAAGTTCAAGGGGTTCCACGAGGTAATGAGCTTCACCATTGGGCTATTCAGAGAAATGGCAAGTTTGGCAAATATGTTCCTGACTCAATAAAAAACCATCCTTGGAACTTGAAGTCCATTCCAAGAGATATTCACCAAAACATTCACGGCAATGGACCTACCCCATATAGCGCATTTGGTCGTTGGTGGCACGGGACGCCTGAATGGGCAAAAGTAGCTCAAGCCTCTCCTGTTAGTGGTGGTTTAGCTGATTCAATAAATGATGAGGGATGCGGTTGTGCAAATTGAATTTCCAGCGCTGCTTGTGAGCAGCAAGAAAAGGTCGCTCTTCGTAGTGGCATCAGAATCCGAGTTCGGGAAATGTACTATTCAGTCTTTGAGGAACGGTTATTTTGAGCTGATGGACATTTATGATTCGGAAGGTCGTCACTACAAAATAGACGAGGTTGCGAGCTACAAGCCGCTAAGTCCATTCTGGTACTGGCCTGTAGAAATTGTGATGTATGGTTCTCGACTGTTTAAGGCTAATTTCAATGCTGTTCTTATCTCTAATCTGGATTGCAAGGAGTTAAAATCTGAACTTTGTGATTTGGCTAAAAAGTACAGAAGTAATTTGGATTCCGGCGTCGGAATTGAAAAGATTATGGAGGAAATGGAGTCTGCCAGAACAATTAAAGAATTGATAAAGGTTTTTGGCTAGTTATTCATTGAATACGCTGGTGTTAGTCTAGCTAACCGACGCCAGCGGCCAAGTGTTTGGAAGGCGAGCCATCATAGAGTCAGTAGAGAGAGATACTTTTGGAAATCAATAGTATTATGATTGGTACAAATGAGTTGTAGCTCCATATTTTAAAGGGGGATTTCAGAGAAATGAAGAATAAGAAGGTAATAACTTTGATAATGGCCGCAGCCGCATCATGCTCGTCAGTCTACGCCGCGACATTACCGACCAGTGAGGTAGACGCATACATACTTGCGATGAACACCATGTCACCTATCACTGCAAAGTACACCATCCAGTACAAGCAAGCGGTTGAGCAGAAATGCAATACAGCCCTGAGCGTTGAGCAGCTCAACTCAAAGGCATTCACCAATGTTGTCCAGGCAATGGTGAGTAGTGAGACCGTCGATAGAATGGGGCTTGATGCTGCTGGTGGATCACTCCAGGATACCCTGTCTGTGATCGGCAAGAACGTCACATGCAGTGACCTGAACGCGCCATTTAAAGCACTCTTGGATGATAAGGACTTCACCAGAAAGCATCAGCACCTATCGAAGGTGCTGCATACTTGGAATGAAGTTGTTTCTCAAAGCAAACCCTGAGTAACAAAAAGGAGCCTAACTGGCTCCTTTTTTAATGGGGATGATGTTACGTTCGTGGACGTTATTTTCACTCGGGATATGTAACGTTGAAAAAGGCGTACCGACAAGAGAGTGGTCACATAGCTCTCCATAATAGATGAGCGACAAAATCTCTTGCTCGTTGATTTTTCCCACCTTAAAAAGGTAATTGATTATTGCTGTATCCAGTAGGTCGTGACACCCATTAAGCAGATCCACGATATTGGCCGCAGCTTCATTTTCCTCTCCGTCATCTCGACCGGCTAATACTGATTCAACCCAAGCCTCAAGGCTCGGATGTCCCTCAGCGAGCTCTATTTGACGGCACTCGTTCTCGATCAACCCTGTGATTGCTTCGTTGAGCGTTCCGCCATAAGTCGGCATGTTGAGAACAACTCCAAATCCGGGGATTTCTTTTTGGATTGGCTTCGCATCCTTGGGAGCTGATTTCAGCCACAGGAAAAACCAGATCCCAGAGCTTATGTCTTCCGGCTTGACCTGGTTGGCCGCAAGGAATTTGGAAACCTCGTTACAGATGATGCCATCTGGCGCTGCCATCTCGTAAATACCCGCCATCAGATCTTCAAGGCTCTTATACATATTATCTCTCGCACCTGTACATGATGTTTTCACTATCGTTGTTAAGCGTTTTTTCAGCAAGTATGTTCCAGCGAGACATCTTATACCATTCCATCTAAATCTGTAAAATTACCGTATTACCGTAATTATGATAATTACGGTAAATAAATTTAAGTTCTTCTTGCTGTTGTTCTACTTATTAAAATGTATCTTTGAAAAAGTAGAGTTTTTGGAATAGGATAGGTGGTGCTGAATGCCCACTTTTTACAAGGAGCGCGACCAGTGATTTTTGATGTAAGAGCGACCTTTGAAGTGGCACTCCAGACGGACACCCACCTGGTACTTATCGATCTGGATCAGGGAGCATCAGTTACGAACGATGCTGATGCAGTGATCGCCTGGTTGGCCGCAAACCTCGAAGGTGGAATTGGAAAACGTAAGGTGTACTACCGGGACACCGATGGACGCTTTGATGAGCTCAAGGTTAATGCCGGTGCTTTTGCCGGATTTGCACCTTGTAGCGAAGGCCAGCAGACCACCTTGGCTGGGATGCTCGGCCAGTAACTTTGTGTGGAGAACTCGATGTTAAACAAAAACAAATTTGAGAAAGTTTTAAAGAGAATCCTCGATAAGAACTTTGAGCGCTGCTCTATTTGCAGGAAACCATTCCCTGGACCGTGCCATACTTTTGCTGGTTTGGATTCGGACAATAAAGTTCAGAACGTAGGTTCTTGCTGTCGGACCAGTATTGTGGACTTGCGGCATGGAGGTGTGTATACGACCGCTCCTGTAGATACTCAAGAGGGGCAAAGTCAGGCGCATGAGCTACTCGCAACACATCCTTGTAAGGGGATGATGGGGCATGCTTAGCAAAAAAGTCTTTTTCATTAGTCAAGCGGAGGCCGAAAGACTGGAGCCGGTTCCCGGTGCGGCCATGATCTCCATAACTGACCCAGACAAGTCCCCTGCCGCTCTCGGACAGTGGGGGCAGTTGTACCGCGATAGCTTCTATGACGGCGGCTATTCTGAGAACACCATCCACACGATGAAGGCAGCGTTCCGGATGAATTACGCCTCTTACATTGACTCATCCCAGGCTGAAAAGCTGTCCACCTTCCTGGATGGATTGGTTGGTAGCGGTATCGATCAGATCTTCGTTCATTGCTATTACGGAGAATCCAGAAGTGGCGCGGTAGCGCTGTACCTCCAGAACAAACATGGATTCACTCCGAATAAGCCGATCACCAAGCCCAACCGAACAGTTTACGAATTGCTGTGCAATCCAACCAAGTTTGAACCACTGATGCAAAGCTACGAAACGCAACATATGGAGGAGGAACTACCTCTTCACCTCAAAATATGGGATTTTCTTCTCGTTGCGGTCGGGCTTAGGAGGTGACTTTGCACGACACAAACAATGACAAGGAAGAGCTAGTTTCACATGCGAAAGTAAATGTTCCGGCAGAACAAAGCATTCGCGGTGAACTGTTGCCGTCATCGAGCTCGCTCCGGAACATCCAGGACAACCCCGCCGTCGCCTATCTGGTGAGCCTCGGGTCAAAGCGAAGCAGGCAGACCATGAGCTCATTCCTCAACATTGTCGCCAAGATGATCGGGTTTCAGAACCTTCGTGACTGTGCATGGAGCTCAATGAGGCGGCACCACATATTGGCGGTGCTGGAAATGCTGGGGGATGCAGGGAAGGCTCCGGCAACGATCAACACCTACCTGTCAGCGCTCAAAGGGGTGGCTCTTGAAGCCTGGACGATGAAGCAAATTGATACGGATAGCTTCCAGCACATTAAGCAAGTCCGTTCAGTACGTGGATCTCGACTTCCTAAAGGGCGGGCACTTGAACGCCATGAGATTCGCAGCCTCTTTTTCACATGTGAAAGTGATTCAAGCGCCAAAGGGCTTCGGGATGCGGCCATTCTCGGGGTGCTCCTCGGGTGTGGCTTGCGCCGCTCGGAAATCGTTGCGCTGGACATGGGAAGCATGATCTACAAGGACCGCGCTCTCAAGGTTCTTGGCAAGGGCAACAAAGAGAGAATGGCGTATGTGCCTGGTGGCGCATGGAAAAGACTGGATAAGTGGGTTGAAGAGGTTCGAGGAACGCATGAAGGGCCTTTATTCCCGAGGATCAGGCGGTTTGATGATGTGACTGGAGAGCGGATGTCGGATCAGGCCATCTACCACATCTTGGAGACCAGAAGAGTTGAAGCCGGTCTGGAGATGTTTGCGCCCCATGACCTGCGACGCACCTTTGCCTCCTCGATGCTGGATAACGGTGAGGATATTGTGACCGTGAAGGACGCAATGGGCCACTCAAGCATTGCAACTACCCAGAAATATGACAGACGCGGCGATGAGCGTTTGAAGAGAGCGAGCCAACGCCTCGATATAGCGGATTAACAGCATGAATGATGAAGAACTCGAACTTGCCAGAGCCGAAGCCATGAAAGCCGATAGGTGCTTTTCAAAAGGACGGCTCAGGGACGAATTTCGGATGAAGCCTAAGCCAGGAGTAGAGCCAGTTTCGTTCTACAAAAACGGGTATGGTGGCCAATTTGGAGTGTACCGGATAGCAGATTGCCAACCAATGCGGAGAAGGGGTTGTTCACCGGCATCACAAAAGCAAATAAGGGCGCAATCCATCCTTTCGGTCAAGGCAAGAATGCGTAGCAACCTGGCAAAGGCCTCTGTCATGGCACAAAGGTGGGTCGCTCTGGAACCTCTGGTTCTCGATACCGAGACGACCGGACTTGGTGAAAGAGACCAGGTGATCGAGCTGGCTGTTACTGACATCAGAGGCGCGGTTCTCCTCTGCACCAGATTACGGCCAACCGTGGAAATAGACCCTCAGGCAATGGGTGTTCATGGCATCACCGAGACTGAGCTGTCGAATGAGCCTACGTGGACTCAAGTTGCGCCAGCTCTCGCCCGGCTTTTGTCGGGCCGTCATCTGGTGATATTTAACTCCAGTTTCGACAGTAGGATGTTGAGGCAAACAGCCAGTGCATTTGGAGACCAACTCTCTTGGTGGCAAGAGCAGAACTGTCTGTGCGCGATGAAGCTGGCGGCTGATGCCTTTGGCTCAACCAACCGGCACGGCACAATCTCACTTGCGGATGCCACCTGCGAGGCAGGTGTGAGCTGGAAAGGTCGAGCCCATTCAGCAGCGACCGACGCTATTGCCACCGCCGACTTGGTGACAGAGATAGCCAAAGTCCAACGTGACCTCGTGGTCCAGCTCCAGGAGCTTCAAAGCAAAGGTAATTTGGAATGACAGAACAATCCTACGGCGAAAGCCTCAAATTTTTCTCAGACTGGCAGAAGGACCCCGCGAAACGCACCGGCCTGAATGTGCAACACACGCTAACCAGAGGTGAATATCCTACGGTCAGCATCGAGATTGCGCCGATCAGGGCATCGGGGTCCAGCCCAGACTGGAAAAGCAAGATCACGGTGCAGCTCACTCGCGGCGAACTGACGGCGTTTTGCAGCGTTCTCTTTGGTTTGCGTAGCAAGGCTGAGGGTTCCTATCACGGCGACGCGAAGAATAAGAGCTTTGCGGTTTACAACAACGGCAAGGCCGGTGTTGCGATCATCCTTAGTGAGCGAGGAAACCAGCTCCAGAATTTCATCAATGATGACGACCGAATGGAGCTCGCAGTCTTCGCAGTTCGCCAGCTTTCCAACGCATGGAAAGTTACCCCTTCTGATGCCATCGCGCTGCTACGCCAATCAGCGTGGATGGACCGAAATTTGTCCTAATCGAGCAAATCTAGGCACCCTAAAAGTCGTCCTATAACCACAAAGTTAGACCATCATGCAAAGTGGGGTATAGAGGGTGCCAGCCCCACCCCAGCAGTCCCCCTCAGCCACATTTCTGGCTTGCCCCGCGCTTTTCTTCTTTCTCTCTTTTTCTCTCTCTTTCTCAATCTAATCTCACACACGAAGGTCAAACAGGGCACCCGCCGACGCGAAGCGGAGGCGTATTCTTGCCCCTCCCCCTCATTGCATGATGGTCTAAATCTGTCTACTATGTAACCAATGAACTGTTAGAACAAACCCACACATAGGCGGCAGCATGGCTAAAAACTTCATATCAGAACAATTCTCGGCCATGTGCCGCGACTTAACGAACCTGTCCTCTCTTATCAAACGACTACCGCCACGGTACGCAAAAGTTGCGGCCATCCCTCCTACCGGAAAAGGAATGGAGAACGAGCCCGTCAACAAGATTGTCGTAACTGAACAAACTGGGCGCGAAGCTCTTGAGCTGGCAGCGCACAGCTACAGAGATCTTCACATCAACCCAGACTATTCGCAGAAGTCTGCCAGGCGCACCGTGGGGGTACTCTGGTTCTCCCCTTCCAGGATTGGTGTAGCTGACGAAATTGCGGCGACGGTTGAACGCATCAACGCGGCCAAAGCTGGTATCGAGGAGTTCATTATCTCGACGTACCCCACCAGGCAAGAGAGGTTTGAAGCACTTCGAGCGGACTGCCCTGGTGTCATGACTCTCCACCTTTACAGACAAATTCGGTGCTATACCAATGGCGACATCGACTCTATCCGCTTCACCTGGCAACGGAAGGACTCCTTGAAGAAGCC
Organism: Providencia sp. 21OH12SH02B-Prov; assembly: GCF_027362595.1. Classification (NCBI taxonomy): domain Bacteria; kingdom Pseudomonadati; phylum Pseudomonadota; class Gammaproteobacteria; order Enterobacterales; family Morganellaceae; genus Providencia; species Providencia sp. 21OH12SH02B-Prov. Next base: position 99,799 of record NZ_CP114797.1, on the reverse strand, counting down.
CGTAAAAGAGGAGCTTTTGCAACGCATCAGAGAGGAGCTGGAGCGATCTGGGCCAGACTATCAACTTCCCCTGGAGCAGCTTATCCAGAAGATCGCCAGCACCCCGGAGCCTTATCTCCGGGAGCGAAGGGAAGTAAAGGTTCAACCGGTGGCAAACGTCATGGCCGCAGGGGTACTCAAAACCGTTACCGCGCCAATGCCCCTGATCGTGCTCCAGGATAAGGATGTTCAGCTCAAATTGCTTCGTAACTTTGACGCCTCAGAACAACGCAAAACTCGATCTGATAAAGCGGCATCGGAAATCCTTGGCACCTTCGGTGGAGTCACTATCGAATCCTTCCCTGGATGAATCAGCGTGACCGCGTAACAAGGCTTTTCCGCAGCCGGAAGGGCTTTGTCCCACACAAACAATTCCAATCGACAGCAGCATGATATATAATTATGATAATTACCGTATTATCGTAATTATCGTAAACATTACAAATTAAAAGGAACGTTCTCATGGCAAGAAAATTGGTTGAGTTTGACGATGTAGCGGCTGCGGCCCAAAAGCTCAAGGACGCCGGTAAACGCCCAACGGTCATCGCTATCAGAGACATCATTGGCAAGGGGAGCTTTACCACCATTTCAACGTATCTCAAACAGTGGTCAGAGGAACACTCCCTCGATGAAGAGCTGGTAGAGGTAGTCCTTCCAGAATCGGTTATGAGCGATGCTGAGCTCTTCCTACAGAAGATCTATACGGTAGCCAAAGCAAGCGCCGATGAACAGCTTGAGCGCGAGCGTGAACTGCTACGACAGAAAGAAATTGAGTACCAGGAAGATATGCAGCAAGCCGTGGACATGGCAAATGATGCCACCGAACGGGCTGAGCTACTGGAAGAACAACTTGAAGCTCTCACCAACAAAAAATCAGAGCTCGATGCGGCCCTTGGTAAGGCAGAAAACTCGCTATCCCTCAAGTCTGCGGAGCTAGAACGCTCACTGGCTGACATTGATAAGCTGGAAAAGCGGATCGTTGAGTTGGAGGGCAAGCTGGAGGCGAAAGCCGCAGATCTGACCCGAGCACAGGATCACCTGGAGCAAGCTAAAAGCGAAAATCGCTCTTTGAGCCAAAAATTGGCAACTACAGAGGGTGAGTTGGAGGAGCAAAAAGGCAAGAGTATAGAGCAGACAGAAAAGCTCCGGGCCGCTCAGGAACAAAAAACATCGTTGAAAGAGCAGCTCGAAAATGTACAGGCCAAACTGGCCCAATCACAGGACTCCCTTGCCACAGCCAAAGCTCATGGCGAATCCGCTGAACGAGAGTGCCAGCGCCTATCTGGAGAGGTAGAAAAGCTGGACGCCAAATTATCCAGCGCCGAAGCAGAAGCTCGCGCTCTTGTTCAAGACAAAGGCATGATGGCTGGTCAGTTGCAGGAAAAAGACCAGCAGGCCAAGAGCCTCGAACAAAGACTCAATGATGCACTGACCAAAATTTCTGGGTTGGAGCAAGAGCTCGCTAAAGCTGGTAAGGGAGGGAAAAAGAAAGAGGAAAACTGATGGCGCGAAAGGCTAAATATTCAGAAGAGTGGCGACACAGAGCTGCGGCTCTTCAAACCAAGATTGAGGAGGCTATGACACTAGCCACCTCATCTATTGGCGACTATCGCTGGTTACACCGTCTCCATAGTTGGGTTACGGAGGTGGCTCAAGGTAAAGCCCCAGACTGGTGGACAGATCTGGATTGTGAAGTATCCCTCCCCCGAGAAGAAAAGCGGATCAGTACGTTCCTCTCGACACAAAAGAAGCGCATCACTCTCCAGATGTGTTTGTCGTAGGGGGCCTCATGAAACAACTTCCTCCTGACACACCAGAACAATCACTGATCACTCAGTACAAAGGGCCTCGCCTTGTCGTTAAGGCCTACGCTGGAACGGGTAAAACCACGACACTGGTGAAGTACGCCCACAACAACCTCGATTCACGTATCCTCTACTTGGCATACAACAGGGCTATCCGCGACGAGGCAAGAGAAAAGTTTCCTGCAAACGTAGACTGCAAAACGTCCCACCAGCTTGCCTACGCCACTATAGGAAGGGGCTACCAGCACAAACTCTCCGGCAACCTAAGGCTCACCGATATTGCCCAAGCGGTGAATACCAAGAACTGGACGTTTGCCAAAGATATTCTCGATACGCTCAACGCCTTTATGTGTAGTGCAGACATGCGGATTCTTTATACGCATTTTGCTCGCGCCGATACGGGTAAAGTGCTTACGTCCAAACAGGAGAGATACCAAATCCAGGTGGTCGAAGGTGCTGAGCTCATATGGAAACGGATGACAAACGTTCAAGATCCGTTCCCGACCGTACACGATTGCTACCTCAAACAGTATCAGCTCGGGATGCCGAATCTGTCTCGCCGGTACACCACCATTCTTTTTGATGAGGCACAAGACGCTAACCCCGTAACAAGTAGCATCGTCCTACAGCAGAACTGCAAGGTAATCCTGGTTGGAGATCGCCACCAGCAGATCTATAGGTTCAGAGGCGCAAACAACGCCCTTGATAGCAAAGAGCTCATGAACGCCGACCAACTCTATCTCACTCATAGCTTCCGCTTTGGCCCCAACGTTTCGCTGGTGGCAAACGCCCTTCTTGAACTCAAAGGTGAAACACGACCTGTTGTTGGCCGGGGACCAGCAGATCAGGTACTCATGTTTTTACCAGGTGACGTGGGCCACCGCGCAATACTTCACCGAACCGTCATGGGGGTTATAGAGACGGCGCTCTCTGCGACCGAATCCGGAGCGCAGGTATTCTGGGTCGGTGGAATCGACGCTTACCAGATCAATGAGCTCCAGGATTTGTACTGGTTTTCGATGGCAGAGCCAGACCGGGTAAAGAATAAGAAACTGCTTGATGAGTATGAAGACTACTTCGAGTATCAAGAAGTAGCGAAGGCGACCAAAGACCCTGAGATGATGAGGGCTGTCAAGATCATCAACAGCTACGATGAAATCCCTGAACGACTCACCACTCTACGACGCAATACAGTCAAAGAAGAGTTTGGGGCTGACATTACGGTCTCAACAGCTCATCGGTGCAAAGGGTTGGAGTGGGACTTTGTTCAGCTCTATGACGACTTTCCGGATGTCCTGGACCCAGAGCTCGACCCAATGGCCCGTGACGATGAAATAAACCTGCTCTACTGGTTAATTGCATTTACTTTACCACCTCATTGCAACCGCTCCTTACCACGTGTTGCAAATTAATCGCACCACCACTTTCACGGAAAGTACCACTTCGTCGGAGCGTGGCTTTGTGCCAAAAGCGGCGATTACAATTCCTTCTTGTTAATGGTCTTCTTTCGGCTATAGAGCCGACATTCTTGATAACTCTGCTCAGTTTCATCGTTTCTAATAATTAACTATTGAGATTAAGGCGAACATATGCGGATGAACATATCGACTAGAAAGTACCTATTCGAGCTGCATCCGCACTGTTGAATTTAACTAAGTTCAAGGGGTTCTAGGGATTTTCCGTCCAAAAACGACAAAGTGCTCTGGAGGCCGCGCCGTCCGTGGCCTCCAGAGGGGTATTACTTTTCGCTGACGGGTAAATATCCCTCGATTGAGCGCATAAGCTCCTCCAGATCTGGCAATTTTTCGCTCAATTCGAAGTGGTAAGTCCCCTTGAGGTTAATGTTGTGCCAGGCCACAGGGGATGCCTGTTTGACGATATCTATTCTCTTGGTATCTCCTTGGGGCACTGTTGCAAATAGTCGGTGGTGATAAACTTATCATCCCCTTTTGCTGATGGAGCTGCACATGAACCCATTCAAAGGCCGGCATTTTCAGCGTGACATCATTCTGTGGGCCGTACGCTGGTACTGCAAATACGGCATCAGTTACCGTGAGCTGCAGGAGATGCTGGCTGAACGCGGAGTGAATGTCGATCACTCCACGATTTACCGCTGGGTTCAGCGTTATGCGCCTGAAATGGAAAAACGGCTGCGCTGGTACTGGCGTAACCCTTCCGATCTTTGCCCGTGGCACATGGATGAAACCTACGTGAAGGTCAATGGCCGCTGGGCGTATCTGTACCGGGCCGTCGACAGCCGGGGCCGCACTGTCGATTTTTATCTCTCCTCCCGTCGTAACAGCAAAGCTGCATACCGGTTTCTGGGTAAAATCCTCAACAACGTGAAGAAGTGGCAGATCCCACGATTCATCAACACGGATAAAGCGCCCGCCTATGGTCGCGCGCTTGCTCTGCTCAAACGCGAAGGCCGGTGCCCGTCTGACGTTGAACACCGACAGATTAAGTACCGGAACAACGTGATTGAATGCGATCATGGCAAACTGAAACGGATAATCAACGCCACGCTGGGATTTAAATCCATGAAGACGGCTTACGCCACCATCAAAGGTATTGAGGTGATGCGTGCACTACGCAAAGGCCAGGCCTCAGCATTTTATTATGGTGATCCCCTGGGCGAAATGCGCCTGGTAAGCAGAGTTTTTGAAATGTAAGGCCTTTGAATAAGACAAAAGGCTGCCTCATCGCTAACTTTGCAACAGTGCCGAATTTGGCATGAGATTGGATTGCTTTTAGTCAGCCTCTTATAGCCTAAAGTCTTTGAGTGACTAGATGACATATCATGTAAGTTGCTGATAGGTTTCCAGTTTTCCGCTCCTAGGTCTGCATATTGTACTTTTCCTCTTACTCGACTTAACCAGTACCAACCCAGCTTCTCAACGGATTTATACCATGGCACTTTAAAGCCAGCATCACTGACAATGAGCGGTGTGGTGTTACTCGGTAGAATGCTCGCAAGGTCGGCTAGAAATTGGTCATGAGCTTTCTTTGAACATTGCTCTGAAAGCGGGAACGCTTTCTCATAAAGAGTAACAGAACGACCGTGTAGTGCGACTGAAGCTCGCAATACCATAAGCCGTTTTTGCTCACGGATATCAGACCAGTCAACAAGTACAATGGGCATCGTATTGCCCGAACAGATAAAGCTAGCATGCCAACGGTATACAGCGAGTCGCTCTTTGTGGAGGTGACGATTACCTAACAATCGGTCGATTCGTTTGATGTTATGTTTTGTTCTCGCTTTGGTTGGCAGGTTACGGCCAAGTTCGGTAAGAGTGAGAGTTTTACAGTCAAGTAATGCGTGGCAAGCCAACGTTAAGCTGTTGAGTCGTTTTAAGTGTAATTCGGGGCAGAATTGGTAAAGAGAGTCGTGTAAAATATCGAGTTCGCACATCTTGTTGTCTGATTATTGATTTTTCGCGAAACCATTTGATCATATGACAAGATGTGTATCCACCTTAACTTAATGATTTTTACCAAAATCATTAGGGGATTCATCAGCGTATAGTGTTTTGCAGTTTAGAGGAGATATCGCGATGCATACGCGGAAGGCAATAACGGAGGCGCTTCAAAAACTCGGAGTCCAAACCGGTGACCTCTTGATGGTGCATGCCTCACTTAAAGCGATTGGTCCGGTCGAAGGAGGAGCGGAGACGGTCGTTGCCGCGTTACGCTCCGCGGTTGGGCCGACTGGCACTGTGATGGGATACGCGTCGTGGGACCGATCACCCTACGAGGAGACTCTGAATGGCGCTCGGCTGGATGACGAAGCCCGCCGTACCTGGCTGCCGTTCGATCCCGCAACAGCCGGGACTTACCGTGGGTTCGGCCTGCTGAATCAATTTCTGGTTCAAGCCCCCGGCGCGCGGCGCAGCGCGCACCCCGATGCATCGATGGTCGCGGTTGGTCCGCTGGCTGAAACGCTGACGGAGCCTCACGAACTCGGTCACGCCTTGGGGGAAGGATCGCCCGTCGAGCGGTTCGTTCGCCTTGGCGGGAAGGCCCTGCTGTTGGGTGCGCCGCTAAACTCCGTTACCGCATTGCACTACGCCGAGGCGGTTGCCGATATCCCCAACAAACGGTGGGTGACGTATGAGATGCCGATGCTTGGAAGAGACGGTGAAGTCGCCTGGAAAACGGCATCGGATTACGATTCAAACGGCATTCTCGATTGCTTTGCTATCGAAGGAAAGCCGGATGCGGTTGAAACTATAGCAAATGCTTACGTGAAGCTCGGTCGCCATCGAGAAGGTGTCGTGGGCTTTGCTCAGTGCTACCTGTTCGACGCGCAGGACATCGTGACGTTCGGCGTCACCTATCTTGAGAAGCATTTCGGAACCACTCCGATCGTGCCTCCGCACGAGGCCGTCGAGCGCTCTTGCGAGCCTTCAGGTTAGAGGCCGTCGACAATGATAATCTGGATCAACGGACCTTTCGGCGCCGGAAAGACGACGCTCGCTAAGCGGCTGCGCGATCGGCGTTCCAAATCGCTGATCTTTGACCCCGAGGAAATCGGGTTCGTGGTGAAAGAAACGGTCCCCATGCCAGCGAGCGGAGACTATCAGGATCTCCCCTTGTGGAGGGGACTTACGATCGCGGCGGTCAGGGAGATTCGAAGGAATTACTCGCAGGACATCATCATCCCAATGACGCTCGTGCACCCGGACTATCTGACTGAGATACTCGACGGGGTAAGGCGGATCGACGATCAGCTGCTGCACATCTTTCTGACGCTCAACGAGGACCTATTGCGTCACCGGATCGTGAACCAGACCATGCATCCTGACCCGAATCGAAATGCGGAGATTCGAGAGTGGCGATTAGCGAATGTCGCCCGATGCTTGGCCGCAAGGGAACGGCTTCCATGCACAACCCGTGTTCTCGATAGTGGTGCACACACCAGCGATGAACTCGCAGCGATGGTGCTCGACGGAATCGATGGGCGCACCTGATCGCCTTCGACGCCTGCGCAAAGCGTAGCGCGAGGGTGGCGGGCTCACGACCAAACGCCCAGAGGTCGATCATCGCAGGGATGTTTGGCTTTGTGGTGCGGACGACGGGACTCGAACCCGTACTCTCACAGAGAAGCAGATTTTCGTACCACCTCGACTTTCGCCGCCGTCTGATGACGTTCGTGGTCTGGACTGTCCCTTCGCCATTGCCCGAAGGCTTTAGGCGCCGCCCGTCCAGTCTCTACACCTTCCCCCGAAGGGGCTTGGCTCGGGATTGGCTTAGGGTATTGCCCGTTAGCGTTCCCCGACTTTGAGCGGTTCTACTCCGCGGATTTCCCCGCGGGCACTCCAATTTTAAAGTCTGCTGCGTCTACCGATTTCGCCACGTCCGCCTTTTTTCGCCGTTCCTAGCGCTCGTGCGATGCACCTATGTTGCACCTAGCGCCGAATCGTTCTTCGTCATCCTGAAAAACCACGTCTCCTAAAGCCTTGCATAGCTTATCTTTTCTCCACCACGAACTTTTTTGTGGGATGGTAGAAAAAAAGACTTTTTAAGTCCGCTGGCTTGCCAGGCCTTGTTAGCTTGTACGGTCATGGTTATCGGGTAAAGAATATTGACGGCATCGCTGGTGTCGGTGGCTGAAAAGCCGGCTCCCATCAGGGCAATAGCCATTTCAGATGCAGGCGTACAGGGCAATGGTCAACAGCTACAGCCTGTCTGACGATTCCGGCGTCATGGCTGCGGCGGCTATCACGCATTTTTTGTTCGGTCAGGCGGTGTTTTCGTACCTCAATGGGGTTCTAGGGATTTTCCGTCCAAAAACGACAAAGTGCTCTGGAGGCCGCGCCGTCCGTGGCCTCCAGAGGGGTATTACTTTTCGCTGACGGGTAAATATCCCTCGATTGAGCGCATAAGCTCCTCCAGATCTGGCAATTTTTCGCTCAATTCGAAGTGGTAAGTCCCCTTGAGGTTAATGTTGTGCCAGGCCACAGGGGATGCCTGTTTGACGATATCTATTCTCTTGGTATCTCCTTGGTATTCGAAGCTGGTCAACAGCTGGCTGAGTATCCTGGAGTTGAAGTAAACGATGGCATTGGTGACCAGGCGAGCGCACTCATTCCATAGCTGGATTTCTTCGTCTGAACTGCCCCGGAACTGATCCCCATTGACGCTGCTCACGGCCCGACGCAGTTGGTGATAGGCCTCTCCCCGGTTCAGCGCGCGCTGAACATAGTTTCTTAAACTGGCATCATCGATGTAGCACAGTAGATAATTCGCTTTCACCAGGCGATTGTATTCCGTCAGGGCTTCCAGCAGCGGGTGATTGCGCTTGTACTCCGAGAGCTTTCTCACCAAGGTGGCTTGCGTTGTTTTCCGCTGCTTAAGTGATACTGCAATCCGTTGGATGGTATCCCAGTGCTGCGCAATACGATGGGTATTGATTGGCTTTTTTAAGCACAGCTGAATTCGGTGTTCTTTGTCTTCCTTGACATCAAACATGTCATTGATCACTTTGCCAACCTGGGCATAGCGTGGGGCAAACTGGTATCCGAACAGATCCAGTAACGCGAAGTTCACATGGTTCACCCCATGGGTATCGGTTGAGAGCACATCCGGAATGATGTCTGACGTATTGCTCATCAACAAATCAAAGATGTAGTGCGATTCATGTTCGTTGGCGCCGATCACTCTGGCGTTGATCGCAGCGTGATTGGCGATCAAGGTCATGGCAGAAACACCTTTTTGAGTGCCAAAGTACTTCGACGAATAACGGGTTTTGAAGGTCTCGCGCCGGGCTTCGAACTTTTGACCATCGGCACTGGCGTGGATCACATCTTCCTGGATGTTGTAGTACCGGAAGATGGGTAGCTTGGCTGTCGCGTTATTGATGTTGTCGTTAGCAGCATTCAATGTTTCCAGGCGAAGATAGTTCGCCTGGATAGTGCTGAGCTGATCATAGGTACGATCAGAGATCTGTGCCATGCCGTAAATGCCTTGATTGGTTGCATTGCCGACCAGAATTGCCAACAGGTCATATTCATGGGAACGGCTTCTGGATTGGGAACCCAGCACATGAGCGAAGCAGTCAATGAAACCGGTGTCACGATCAACCATGCGCAGTACATCCGCAATCCCCGTTGTGGGAATTTGCTGGAAGAAGGGATTGTTGACCAGATGATGTTTGCTGGCCGAAGGCAGGCGCCAGAAGCGTTTACCCTGCGGATTACGCAAGATGATATTCCGGTTGTCTTCCTGTTCAAGATATTCGCCGACTTCGTACAAACGGGTATCCAATTCCATGGCCATCTGTTTGATCAGCTTTTCAGGCTCCTCCGCTAATTTTGTAAAATGGCTCTGTTGAAGCAGCGTATATTTGTTTTTTCGCCAATGTTCCCCGTCGATCAGGTCGGCGTCGAGTGCCCGGTATTTAGTGATATCAGGCAGCGTCAGCTGGCCATTCAGGCGATCAGGAATCTGTTGATAGAGGAACCACTCATAACGATCGATCAGGATATTCCCTTCACCATCCAGCAGGAATTCACGTGATTTTTTGGAAAGGAGTCTGGTGTCGGCAGTTTGCAACTGAGCGTCCTGGCCGTTGAGTTCGTTTTGTGTTTTCGCCAAGGCGGCCGCTAAGTGCTGGGTGCCGTCGCAGCCTTCGAAGCGCAGACATAGGAACAACTCTCGCAGCAAACCTTTCCGCAGACTTTCTTTCTCGTCGCAGTACTGCCACATGGCTTCATCGACCGATCGTCGCTGCTCGTTCAGGAAGAGACATACAGATTCCAGATCCCTTTTGGTCAGCAGGCTCAGTGCTTGCTGTCTTACTGTTGCAAACGGTAGTTGCAGATCAATGCTGTCATCAATGAACAGGTGCAGTACTTCAGCTGCCTTGCTGACATTTTTAGCTGCTTTTTGCCAATCCTTAAACACCGCTTCCTGCGCATAATCCTTTGCCTTCTGTTTGGTCTGTCTGACATGATGCACAAAGCCATCGGCAATACGTTCCAGCGCTTGCTGCCATCGCGTTTGAAGATAGCACAATAAATACAGCCATTGGCTGCCTACGGTTTGACGTTTCAGTTTGGCACCGTAGTAGTCGACTTTCTCTGCCAGGTGTTGCAGATTTTTCTGCGACAGTGATAGCGTGCTCAACAGCAGATCCACTTCCGGCATCCAATGCTGGATATGGCGATAGACAATCAGTTCTTTCTCCAACTCGGTTCCGGTGAAGTTACGAGCCGATTGTCGCAACTGTCGGAACGGCAGTGGACCTGTGCCGTTCACGAGCTCCGCCAGTGCTTGCTTAAGACCGCGTGACATTGCACGCTCAAGGTGCGCGGCCATGTGTTCCTGTTCGTCTCCCACCACCTGACTGATGATCTTTTGCAGCGTGCTGTAGGCAGGGATTGCGATCTTCTGCCCCGAACAATATTCAATGGCCGCATCGAAGAGGTGCCTAGGCGCTGTCCAGGCTCTGGCTTGCTGGGATAAGTAATCTCTCAACGCCGCTCCATGGTCTTTGACATTCCAGCGCTGGTAGTTGCAGAGCTGGAAAACACGTTGGTAAATCCGTTCGTTCTCTTTTGGCGTGAGATTAAAGGGTCTACAGCCTGGGCCTGGTAGAACGGTTTGATAAACGTATTTGAGGTCCTGCTTGATCTGATGAAAGCCGGGATTCAGCACCACCGGCTTGGCTTTGAAATAGCCCAGCAGTACCACCAGCATGTAACGCTGGCCCCGATGACGGAGGCTTTTAGCGATCGCCAGTTCCTTATCGTTCAGCGAGAAAAAGAAGCGTTGGTCGGCGGAGGTGAAAGCGGGGGGTCCATATAACTCATCTTGTTCTGCCTCGGACAAGATTTGGACACGTTCTTCGAATGCCATGGATTTAGCCCAAAAAGACTAAATCTTACTCAAACAGAGCCCAAATAGGGATCTCGAAAAAAGTAATACCCCTCTGGAGGCCACAGACGGCGGGGCCTCCAGAGCACTTTGTCGTTTTTGGACGGAAAATCCCTAGAACCCCTTCAACGTCCAAGTTTCAGTAACTTTGGCGAAAAGAAGCCACTTACACTGACTAATCCGCCTAAAATCCCCGCTACAAGAAAAATAGCTCTGACATCAAAAATTTCTCCCAGAGGTGTTATCAGCAACAACCCAATGGGAGCCGCAAGGCTCATCATCGAGTTCATAATGGACAAAACACGCCCTTGAAGATAATTTGGGATGATGGTCTGCAACAATGCCGTCAGAGGCGCACTACCGAAAACAAAACACACACCACTGATGACCCACCACGCAACGGCAACGCCAAATAGGCTGGATGGAACCAGTGCCGTTAATGCGACGGCAAAACAAGACGTAGCAAACCCTGCCAGAATCCAGTAAATAGGGGTTTTTAATTGCATAGCAGCAACAGCTAAGCCACCCAAGACCATCCCTACACCCGACAAGCCCTCCATCAAAGCCACTTGATTAGCGCCGCCGCCAAAATATTGTTTAACCAACAGCGGTAATAATGTAAATGACGGCATAATCACAAGCACCGTCGTCGCCAGCAGCAGGAATAATCGGGCTAGTCCCGGCGTGTTGCGAATGGTATCAATACCTTCTTTGAACTCACTGACCATACTTGTATCAGCCTTACGGACTGCACGACTCTGAGGAATTGCGAATATCAACAGTGGTATCACAGCACAAAGTGCAGTGAACACATCTATAGATAGGGCCCAGCCGATTGGCATGACACTTATAGCAAGGGCCCCCAGCGGCGCTGCAATGACCACTGTCATGCTTTGTAAAGCCTGATTAAGTCCAGCGGCTCGCATCAAGAAACTTTTGGGGACTAGCATATATGTGCTCGCCGCCGCAGCTGGTGCCTGAAATGCTTGCATCGCACTGCGGATCCCCAACATCACCCAGATATGCCATATTTCGATACTTTCGGTATTAAACAGCACGATGAGCACCACCATGCATATCGCGCTGACAACATCAGGAATGATCATCAAAAGTCGGCGGCTGTAACGGTCTGCAAGTACTCCACCCAGAGGACTAAGCAAGGCTTGTGGCAGTAAAGCCACAATACCTGCAATAGCCAACGCACTGACACTGCCGGTGGTATCCGTGATCCACCATAGCAGCACAAACTGAGTCAGGGCCGATCCACACAGAGAAAGCGCCTGCCCAATAAAAATAGCCCAAAACCTTAACGGCCAATCGGGACCGGGGTCACTTTGACCACATGTATCGCGGTCAGAAAGATCCCGAGTAGGTTCAGACGCTGCCTGATTCAACATGATACTTAGTGTACTCCCGTCTCTGCTTTATTTAAAAAGGAGCCACCAAGGGCTTTATACAAAGCCACATAGTTCGCGAGCTCCGCACCACGCAAATCAATCAGAACCTGACGTTCGGCATAAAGTTGACGTTGTGCATCAAGTAGTTCTAAGCGGCCATCAACACCTGCTCGGTATCTAAGCAGGGATAACTCCGCTCGTTTAGACGCGCTACTTACGGCTCTCTTTTGTGCCATTATTTGCAGTCCAAAAGTCTCCAAACCGCTTAATCCGTCAGCCACATCTTTGAATGCCGTCTGGATGGTCTGTTCATAAGATATGACGGCTCCGGATTTTCGGATCTCCGCCAAGCGGAGTTCCGATTTCAACTTACCAGCATTAAATATCGGTATATTAATTTGCGGGGCAAAACTCCAAACCCGGCTGTCACTATCAAACAGATTCTTCACTTCTGAACTGCTATAACCTGTTGAAGCCGTCAGCGAAATCCGTGGAAAAAATGCAGCCCGAGCTGCGCCAATATCTGCATTTGCAGCTTTCAGATTTAACTCGGCTTGTACTACATCTGGACGATTAAGGATTAATTCTGACGTTAAGTTGGCAGGCATCACCTGAAGTGGCTGAGTTTCTAACACTGACTGTTTTGATAAACCTTCAGGTAGTGTTTTTCCTATCAACAGCTGAAGAGCATTGTTAGATAGGGCCAGCACACGCAGCCGGGCCTGCAAATCAGCTTCAGCACTCGCAACCTGTCCTTCGGCTTGCGCAACATCTAAGCCACTGCTTTGTTCAGCGGCTCTCAGTTGGCGAGCTAACAGCAGTGAATGCTCCCAATCAGCCAAAGTCTGCTGTGCAAGCAAAAGTTGCTCTTGAGCAAGCAACTGTGCGTGATACGCATCTGCAACCGCACTTATTAAAACCAACTCTGCTGATTTTTGCCCCTGTTCCGTTGCAAGATACCGGTAAAAGGCTGCTTCACTCATTGAGCGTGCATAACCGAACAAGTCTATTTCAAAAGCGCTCGTCCCCAAGCCAACTCCGTGTTCAGAGGTTGTACTTACACCTCCGGTATCATTCTCTCCACGCTGGCGAGTTCCGCTGATTGTGGCATCAACAGAGGGCAACATATATGAACGCTGGATACCATACTGAGCCTTTGCAGCGGCCACGTTTAAAGTAGCCAGCCGCAAGTCTTTGTTATTTTCCAGCGCTAAACCAATTAACTGCTGCAACCTTGGCTCTTTGAACACAGATTGCCAAGACAAATCCACTGCCGATTTTTGCGACACGTTTTCGGTATTTAGCTGGTTGTAGTTCAGCGTATCTACTGGTGGCCTCTGATAATCGGGTGCCAGTGTGCATCCGGTTAGCAAAGATGCGCAAAGCAGGCTAAAAATATTTAACTTCATTACACCGACTCCTCGTTGCTCGCTTGAGGTTTGCTAGTTGCTTTCTTGCGGGATGCAGAAAAACGCTCTTGGATACTCATGACAAGTACGAAGAATACCGGAACGAAGTAAATTGCAAGCACTGTGGCTGTGACCATTCCTCCAAAGACACCAACACCGATAGCTGCCTGTGTTTCTGCACTTGCACCAGAAGCGAAAACTAGTGGCAATACACCAAGACCAAATGCAAGTGACGTCATCAGGATGGGTCTTAATCGCAGTCTGGAAGCTGTCACCGCTGCGTCAATTAACCCATGACCTTCTTCACGAAGCTGCTTCGCAAACTCGACAATCAAAACAGCGTTTTTGGCCGATAAGCCAATAACGGTGATCATACCAACTTTGAAGAACACGTCATTTGACATTCCAAGCAGCAATACCGAACCTACAGCGCCGAGCAGGCCTAATGGCACCACCAGCATTACTGAAACCGGAATAGCCCAGCTTTCATATAAGGCTGCAAGTACCAAAAATACGACTAACATCGAAAGAGCCATGAGCATTGGCGCTTGAGAGGCTGACTGCCTTTCTTGCAAAGACTGTCCTGTCCAAGCGATATCAAAACCCGGAGGAAGCTGAGCTGCGAGGCGCTCCATTTCGTCCATCGCCTCGCCACTTGAGAATGTCGGAGCAGCACCACCGGCGATTCTGACCGAGGGTAGTCCTTGAAAACGCATCAATTGTAATGGTGTCGCCCCCCATTTAGGTGTAACGACTTCTGATAGAGCAACCATGCCACCACTGACATTTCGGACACGTAATTTCAGAATGTCTTCAATCTGCATCCGAGATTTTGAGTCAGCCTGAATAATGACTTGTTGCATCCGCCCACGGTTAGGGAAATCATTGATGTAACTCGACCCCATTGCCGTGGAGAGCATATCGCTGATTGCAGCAAAGGACACACCCAAAGCCTCTGCTTTCTGCCGGTCAATATGAAGAGTGATCCCAGTACCCGCAGGAAGACTGTCGGCATAGACCCCGGTAACAATTTTACTGTTGTTAGCGAGCTCTAACAGCTTGGCTTGTGCAGCTTGAAGGGCTTCATACCCCTGATTACTGCGGTCGATCAAGCGCATAGAAAAGCCTGATGAATTGCCTAACTCGTCAATAGCAGGTGGCATGATACTGAACACCAATCCTTCACCAGCGGTTTCGGCCATGGTCATGTAGGCGTAGTAGACTTCCTCCCACGCATTTGCACCATTTCGTTCATCCCAGTCCTTCAGCATGGTAAAACTAACCGCTGCATTGGTGCCAGAGCCAGACAAGCCGTAACCTAGGATCGATATATTCGATTTAATACCCGGTCTTGTTGCTACGTACTCTTCAAAAGATTTCACCACCGCAGAGGTGCGTTCAGTGGTTGCATCTGAAGGCAGTAAAAAGCTGGTAATGAAATAACCCTGATCTTCTTCAGGCAAAAAGGCTGACGGTAATTTACCAAAAGAGTACACCAGCATGCCGACCAGCAGCGCAAACATCAGCATTACCCGACCAATCCGCTTGGTCAGTTTGCTGACTCTCACACCATAGCGATCTGTCATCCGGTCGAACCGACGATTAAACCAACCGAAAAATCCCGTTTTCTCGGCATGGCCATGGCTGATTGGCTTTAACAATGTGGCGCACAGAGCAGGCGTGAAAGTTAATGCTAAAAAGGCAGAGAATAAAATAGAGATGGCCATTGAGAGCGTGAATTGTTGATAAATCACGCCAACGGAACCGCTTGCTAAAGCCATTGGAATAAATACGGCGGTCAACACCAGCGTGATACCAATAATTGCCCCGGTAATTTCTTTCATTGCTTTAACGGTAGCATCACGTGGCGACAGACCCTCTTTTGCCATTAAACGCTCGACGTTTTCGACAACAACAATCGCATCATCCACGATGATACCGATAGCCAACACCATCCCGAACATCGTGAGGACATTGATAGAAAAACCGGTTAACATCATAACGGCGAATGTACCCAGCAACGCGATTGGAGCGACAATTGCTGGTATTAAGGTGTAGCGGACATTCTGCAAAAACAGGTACATTACGAGAAACACAAGAACCATCGCCTCAATTAACGTATGAGCGACTTTCTCAATCGAAATTTTTGCAAATGGCGCAGTATCGAAGGGAACTGAATAACTCATCCCAACGGGCATCGTCTGCTGAAGCAACTGCATGCGCTCTTTAACACGCTCAGAGGTCAGTACTGCGTTCGCGCCGGGCGCAAGTTGTATAGCAGCTGCTGTTGCTGTTTTTCCGTCTTCTCGCGTCAGAAATGCGTAAGATTGAGCACCTAACTCAACACGAGCAACGTCGCCCAATACCAGTTTTGCACCACTTCCCTCAGCGCGAAGCACGATGTTTGCAAATTCTTCCGGAGTTTCTAACTGACCTTTCGCCATTAATGGGATTGCAACTTTCTGTCCCGCAGGCGCTGGTTCATCGCCAAGACGGCCCGGTGCAATCTGAATATTCTGCTGAGTGATCGCATTAGAAAGATCGGCCATCGACAAGTTATAAGCAGTGAGTTTTACTGGATCGACCCAAATCCGCATCGCTTGCTCGGCACCGAACAATTGAACGCGACCAACACCTTCAATTCGGCGTAACTCTTCGATGACGTTTCTGGCCATGTAATCAGAAAGCGCCGTGCTATCGAAGCGATTGTCATCGGATTTAAGGCTGACAAGCATCAAAAAGCCCGAGGATGCAGCTTCGACAATCAGACCATTTTGTCTGACAGTTTGCGGCAAACGGGCTTCGATGGTTTTTAGTCTGTTTTGCACATCGACTTGCGCTAACTCAGGATTCACTCCGGGTTTAAAAGAAGCAGTGATAGTAGCTGCCCCTGACGTATCAGAAGATGACTCAAAATAGAGTAGATTCTTTAAGCTCGACAGTTCTCGTTCGATAAGACCGAGCACAGAATCATTCATCGTTTGGGGAGTTGCACCGGGATATACGGCTGTGATGGTCACCTGAGGCGGAGCAACTGAAGGATAGCGCTCAATCGGTAGCTGAGGTAATGCTATCAAACCAGACATGATGATAAAAAGTGCAACAACCCAAGCAAATACGGGGCGGTTAATAAAAAATTGCGGCATCTTAACTACTCCCGCTCGCCGGTTGAGGTATTACTGCTGATTGCAGTATCGACAGTTGGTTGAACTGCGTTCGACGGAGTCACTTCAGCACCTTCACTCATTCGGTCGAGGCCGCTAACAATCACCTTGTCGCCAGCCGTAATACCCTTTTCGATTCGATAGCTGCGATCAATCAACTCTCCGAGCTGAACATGGACCTGACGCACTTTATTGCCTTCAGACAGCAGCCAAACCCATGCTTCGTCTCCGGTTCTGGTTACCGCTTCCTGTGGTACGAGTAAGGCATCGTCGAAACTGGCCAGTGTGAGTCTGGCTCTTACAAACATACCGGGTAGTAACTCACGCTTTGTGTTGCTCACCAAAATACGCACCAACACATCGCCAGTTGCCTCATCAACGGTCAATCCCGAGAACAAGACTTTGCCTTTAACATCGAATGGCTTGCCACTGGCTTTTAGAATTTCAACATGCAATTCTTTTTTACCAGCCTCGGTCGCCTCTCTTAGCAAATCCAGTGATTCAGCAGGCTGGCGTACATCGACGTAAACCTCGTTGATTTGTTGTACCTTTGCCAGTGAAGTGTTGTCACTCGGACCGACCAAAGCTCCCTCAGAAACAATTGATTGCTCGATGCGACCGTTGATCGGCGAATCCACTGTTGAAAATTGTAAATCCAATTTTCGACGGGATAGCTCTGCTTTAGCCTGAGCAACCTCGGCAGCAGCCTGATCTTTGGCAGACACGGCGTCATCGTAGGTTTGCCTGCTAACGGCATCTCCTTCAACCAGCGGTTGCAAGCGTTTGACTTGAATTTGCGCTCTGCTCAGTGCAGCCTCGGCACGCATCAAAGCCGCAGCAGATGTTTCTACGTCAGCCTTAAACGGCGCTGGATTGATTTGGAAAAGTGGCTGGCCAGCATGAACCTCTGCACCTTGAACAAATAAGCGTTCTTGAATAATACCAGTGACTTGTGGTCTGATTTCGGCAACACGAACAGGCGCAACACGCCCGGTTAAATCATCGGTCAGTGCAACACGCGATGGCGTTACTTCCAGAATAGAAACTGGTGGCGGTGGTGTTGTCATATCTGGCATTTCGGGGCTACACCCTGTTAAGGTGAGCAGTAACAAAGCATGTATTACATTCAGCTGCTTAGTTGATTTCATCAAATGTCCTCTTGAGCTATAGTCCGGAATTCTGTTTACATCTCAGTGTAGACAAAGAGTGTTGGCGTTTGAGGGAGCCAATGTGGAGGAATGATGGAGAAACCGTATTTATGTCAGAAAACTTTAAAATGACGACTCTCGCTCTATCTAGCCGAGGTGAAAAAACGCTTGGTTCCCCCTTGATCCTTATTGCTGAAGATGAGGCTGATATCGCTGATATCCTCTCCGGTTACTTGCGAAGAAGTGGGTTGCGATGTGAGATTGCCGAGGATGGCCGACGAGCGCTAGACCTGCATGCAACACTAAAACCGGCACTGGTATTGCTGGATATTCAAATGCCGCAACTCAATGGCTGGCAGGTCCTATCCGAGATCAGAAATCGGGGTAATACACCTGTCATCATGCTCACCGCTATGGATCAGGATATTGATAAGTTGATGGGGTTACGGATGGGGGCTGACGATTATGTGGTGAAACCATTTAATCCTGCCGAAGTGACAGAGCGAGTGCTGGCGGTGCTTCGTCGTGTATCCCCTGAATCGCAAAAATCCAACAATCAGGTGCTCAAAGTATCCCCATTTCATATTGATTTGGAAACGTACGAGGTATTCATCGACAACCCCGATAGAAAACAAATATCGCTGACCATGACGGAGTTCAAGTTATTGGTTCAACTTGCAAAATCACCAAGAAAAGTATTTAGCCGGGCAGAGCTTCTAAGTCATTGCTTACCTGAGAGTGACGCTTTAGAAAGAACTGTCGATAGCCACATCTCTAAGCTTCGGAAAAAGCTAGAAAACCTTGGTGTAAAGGGGATCCCGTCTGGTTTAAGAGGTGCCGGTTATCGGTTATGGAGCCAAGAATGAAGTTGGTTGGTTTGAGTCGGCAAATTGCATTTTCAATGATGGCAATTGCCTTGGGGGTGATACTTTTAGTCATTTTTACTGCATATATTTTTTACTACTTTTGGGACAAATATTGGCCTGAAAATGTTCCGGTCAACAGCTTAGTGCCGACTGTGCCGGAACTATTTTGGATGCTGGGTACTACAATCGCTGGACTGGTGCTGGCCGTATGGGTTGCTTTGAGCTTATCCAAACGGATCCTCACTCCACTAAATTCACTCGCAGCCGGGATCCGAAGCCTTGCCAAAGGAGATTTGAGCGCGAGAGCTGTTGCCGATGATGAGTCTATGGGTGAAGCATCCCAGTTGGCAGCAGACTTTAATCATTTAGCTGAAAAGTTGCAAAAAATGACGGAAGAACAACGCTTCTGGAATGCGGCAATTGCTCACGAGTTACGGACACCTGTCACGATTTTACGTGGCAGGCTGCAAGGTCTTGTTGATGGTGTTTTCCAGCCGGACATAATGCAATTTAAAAGCTTATTAACTCAGGTTGAAGGGTTAAATAGGCTGATAGAGGACATGAGGGTTATCAGTTTGGCGGATAGTGGCAACCTGTATCTCAATAGAGTCAACACTGATATCAAAGATGAAATTGACTCTGCAATACAGTTCTCTGGGATTTTTTCTGACGACAGTAAATTCACGCCCTGTATCAATATCGACGCAATGATTGTTTCTTGTGATCCCGTTAGAATTAGGCAAGCAATGCTTGCGCTGCTGGACAATGCAAAAAAGTACTCTAGTTCAGGCCGGATCTATATCAGTTTGGAGAAGAAAAACCATAATTATCAGTTAAGTGTGCAAGACGAAGGTCCGGGGATCCCCCCAGATTTTCTGCCGCATATTTTTACACCATTCATGCAAGCCCCTGATAGTAAACGCAATGGCAGTGGTTTGGGGTTAGCTGTCGTCTCAGCGATTGCCAAAGCGCATGGAGGTTATGCAACCTGCACATTATCAGCTGATGGCGGCACAATTATCTCCTTGTGCTGGCCTGAGCCAGAACATATCGAATGATGTGGTCTATCAATCAACCCAAGACTAAGTTGCGCACGATGAGCTGGTTGCGTCCGCTATTTTTTGCTTGATAAAGTGCAGAATCGGCAGATTGAATAAATTTTTCAACAAATGCACTTACCTGAATTTCACGGCTGACGGACTCTGAAACAAGCTCAGTCACGCCTAAACTCACCGTCCATTTAACAGGTTGGCCATCGTCACTTAAAATTGTTGTCTCTTCTACACTACGCCTTATTCTTTCTGCCAGTTTTTCAGCCTCACTAGATTTTGTCTCAGGCATCACAATTGCGAACTCTTCACCACCGAGTCTGGCAACTAAATCATTTTTACGGGAGCTGTGAACGCACAAATCCGATAATTGCCGGATGACTCTATCACCAGTGGGATGGCCGTACGTGTCATTGATCCGCTTGAAATGATCGATATCCAGCATAATCAACGAACAACTCCGTTTAAAACTCACACTGTTCAACACCTCAAGCTTGATAAACTTGTCAAAAAATCTGCGATTAGCCGCACCTGTAAGCGGATCAGTTCTGGTTGATTTCTCAAGTGCGTTTTCTAGGATATGGCGATGATAATAACTCCATGAAAAAATGCCCATTACAAACACGGTTGCCAAACAAGACTGAAGAGATAACTGAATATACGCATCATCAGGAACATCGCCAACAATACCACCACTGCCCAGATAAAATGGGATCAGGAGTATCAAAGCTAATGAAGCAATCTGAAGGTAAAGCGAGAGGCCAAGCAAGATAAACAGTACAAAAAAAGGTGTTGTCACGATAGAGCTGATGATTGTCAGAAAGCTTATCTCGTCCATTCCCAAGATGAATGCCGATTGTAAACTGCAAATAGCAAGCGTCAGCAATATGATGAAAACTGAAACAAGATAATTATTGGTCTTCCAGAGCGCATATGCTGGTATTGCTAGCCAAAAGTAGAATGCATAATATCCAAAATGTATTTTTGATTTCTGGTCCGAGACTCCCCATTCAATCAGGTAATCGGCAAGCCCGAGAGGTATCAGTCCAATAAAAATGAGGGCGGTGTAAGATCTGTGATCATCCATCTTCTTTTGAAGATAGGAGCTGTTCATTTCCAATCGCAGAACATCGAGGATGTAACTCACAAAAGTTGACGCATCTTTTGGACTCATTTTGCTCCATCTACAGTTAAATTCTGTCTATCAAGATAACGAAGTATAATGCTGTTCTGAGGTGATTGTGGGCATAAACTGATTTTAAGGTGTCATGCCAAATGCGACGAAGACGTTAGCTCAAATCTGGTTGTGTCATCCTTAACTAATTATCACTCATTAATTACACTTTATGTACCATTCGATTGCGATACCAGCTTCCAGCCTTGACATGAGTAGAATCATCACTTTCAGAAAGTACCATTTTTTTGCATCGTGGGTTTGAGGCTAAAGTATGGATCGTCGCAATACACCAAAAGCTAACCCAAACTAAGTTAATAGTCGCTTGGTATTGTTTGATGATTCCTTCCATGCATAATAGCAGTGCGGTGCTAAATATGTGTCTACGCCTATGCCCAACCTTTTATCTATACGCTCATACAGCACTAAGTCGACCAATCACTCACATGGTTATTACCAATTAGTTCTACCATTACGTGGCGGAATTGTAATTGAGGTAGGCCAATTCAGCGGGAAAGTTGTTGCAGGTGAATGCGTTGTCGTTAGAAAACACGAAGCGCATCTTTTTAATGCTCATCCTGATGCTCTGTTTGTTGTCGCGGATATGGACAAACTTCCAGAAAATATTGAGCTTGATGGAAGTAGTGTTTTCGCAATTTCAAAATCCTTGTCTTGTTATCTGACTTTTGTAGAGGAGCAATTACAACACCAACTCAATAGTGACCTTGAATATGCGATGTTCAGTACTTTTTACCTTTTGCTCGCTGAACAAGAGCTACTGCCGAGACTGGATAATCGAATTGCCAAAGCTGTGCATCACATTCAACAGAACATACAAGAGACTTTAACTGTAAATCAGCTTGCTAAAATTGCATGTTTAAGCAGTACTCAGTTTAAACTTCTGTTCAAGAAGCAGCTTGGTTTTACTGTTCATGATTATGTTACCAAATTACGTATGGAGAAAGCACAGGCGCTCCTTAGACATACAGATTTCTCCGTTCAGCAAGTTGGTGAGATGGTGGGTTACCCAGAAAGCTCGACATTTAGTCGCAAATTCTCCCAGTATTACGGACTCTCGCCGCTGTTATCAAAAAAATAACTTGCGTCTATATCTCTAACAAATGCGTCCTTTTTGTCAATTTTTCCCAGACGGATATCTATACCATTATCTGAATTGATAGTCAGTCTATGCAGGTGATGAAGATGTTTATGACAACGCGTGCAAACGGAATGCTAGCAATTGTTATTGCGAGTTTTTTGTGGGGAACAACTGGCACTGCTGCTAGCTTTGCGCCTGATATCAGTTCTTTTGCTATTGGTGCATTTTCTATGGGATTTGGCGGTATTTTACTGTGTGTTAATGCTAGAGAGAGATTAGCTCAAGACTTATCCCGTATTCGAAAAACTCCTTTGAGCCTCATGCTAGGAAGCTTGTGTGTCGTACTTTATCCTTTGGCATTTTATACCTCTATGCGTTGGTCCGGTGTTGCTATTGGTACTGTCGTTTCGATTGCGAGTGCGCCTCTATTTGCCGCAATCATCGAACGTCTTTTTTGTAAAAAGACGTTCTCTTTGAAATGGCTATTGAGCTTTGTATTTGGTGCAAGTGGAATTGTATTGCTAAGTATAGGTAGAGCTGAAATAGATGCTCTCGAAGCAGATGAAATAACTCAGCAATTAGGAATATTCTTGGGGCTTATAGCTGGACTGACTTATGCTGGTTACTCATTTGCAGTGAAAAACATGATAAGCAAAGGAATGAACTCTAGATCTGCCATGGCTAGCTTATTTGGTATTGCAGCAATAATTTTGCTGCCATCTCTATTTATCACCGGAAAAAACCTATTTACCACCGTAGAAAATTCCATGGTTGCTATCTACATGGCTGTGGTCCCGATGTTTCTTGGTTATTTATTATACGGATTCGGCCTTCGCACCATTGATGCAAGTACTGCAACAATCATCACTTTAATTGAGCCTTTAATTGCTTCGATTCTGGCAGTATGGATTATCGGAGAGGAGTTTAAACCAATAGGTTGGATGGGCATGGGGCTTGTTTGTGTATGCCTGTTAATTCAATCTGTTAATGTAAAATTAAAACATCAAAACACTCAACTAAGAAAGGTTGGTTAAAGATTTATAATTTGGTTGTAAATATCCTTTAATCTACTGACTCCCATTTTTTATCTAAGAAAACGATCGATTGACTTAACGACCTTTCAAACTTGTGATTATGAGATAGTGCAGCCAGTGATTAAGGTGATAAATTAAGACGACGTTTTACAACTATTGATTGCGAACCTTGTCTTATGTCCGAATCGCAACTAAATACCTTACTCGCGGAAGCGATCTCATCTATAAGTTCGACACGATTTACGTTAAGTCTGATGCGATTTTTAAAGCTCCTAGGCTCCTACGATAACGCTGTGATTCTGGGATATGCAGCTGGTAAACATCCGGTATACCTATTTGATTCCCTTGAATCCAACAGACACCTGCTGTTTCAGCAGTACCTCACGAGCACTTTTCAACAAGACCCGTTTTATCACCAATTACTAACGCGCCAAGAAGGTGTTTTCAGCCTTAAGCAGGTCATCAAACAAAGGGAACATCAGGATTATTTGCATCAATTTTATTTGCAAACAGGCTGGCAGGATGAGTTATGTCTTTTGATTAACATCGGTGCAGAACGCGATGTGTTGATATTTCTCGGCGTTACCAATGAAAAGAGTCGTTTTACAGCTGACCAGCTCGTTTGTTTCAAACAACACTTTGCTGTGATCAAAGCTTTATGCCAACAACACTGGCAACATGCTGCCTTTAATTTGGCGCAATCATTCAACGAGATAGTTATCAGCCGAGCCACAATGAGAAGCTATGTGGATGAATCAATACAGACATTCGCTCAATCTGTATTGACGAAACGACAGCAACAAATTGCTAGCCTGCTGGTACAGGGTTTGGATAGCAGTGAAGTTTCAGCACAGCTTGGGCTATCAATTGGCACTGTGAAAAATTATCGCAAACAGATCTACGCTCAATTACATATCAATTCTTTAGGTGAGCTTTTCCAATTATTCCTCAATCATCTCCTGACACATGCCCCTGATTAATTTTCGAAACCATCCCTAAAGGGACATAGGCATATCAAAGTGCACTCATTAGTGTTGCCGTATTAACAGAACTAAGCGGGAAAAATTATGGATACGGCACTCTTGAGCGATTTAGAACGGCGTGGTTTGATAGCGCAATCGACAGATATCTATTCACTAAAAGTATTATTAAGCTCACCGCAAACCCTTTACTGTGGCTTTGATCCGACAGCGGGAAGCTTGCATATTGGTCACTTAGTGCCGCTATTGCTCCTGAAGAGATTTCAAGACGCCGGGCATAAAGTTATTGCTTTAATCGGCGGTGCTACAGGCCTTATCGGTGATCCAAGTTTTAAAGCCTCTGAACGCAGCCTCAACAGTACTTCGACAGTTGCGGGCTGGGTCAACGATTTATCTGTGCAAATTTTGAATTTACTACAACCACGGCTAAATCAACCTTTGCAACTTGTTAATAATGCCGATTGGATCCATCAACTGAACGTGGTCGATTTCTTTCGTGATGTAGGCAAGCATTTTTCGGTCAATAACTTACTTAACCGCGACTCAGTAAAACAACGTTTGCTGCGACCAGATCAAGGGATTTCATTTACAGAATTCAGTTACAGCTTGCTACAAGCTTTCGATTTTTCTGAACTCAATGAAAGGTATGATTGTCGCTTACAGATAGGTGGTAATGATCAGTGGGGTAATATCTTAAGTGGTATTGATTACACCCGGCGCAGAAATGGGCGTGAAGTTCATGGCTTAACTTTGCCTTTGATCACAAAATCCGACGGCACAAAGTTCGGAAAATCTGAAACCGGAACTGTTTGGCTTGATGCAGCCAAAACTTCGCCCTATGCGTTTTATCAGTTCTGGTTAAACACAGCAGATTCCGATGTCTATCGTTTTCTACGGTACTACACCTTTTTGAGCTGCGATGAAATTGACCGTATTGAAAATGAGGATAAAGCTAACCACCAGAAGCCTCAGGCCCAATATATTCTGGCGAAAGAACTGACTCAATTTGTGCATGGTGAAAACGGACTCCTGCATGCGCAACGGATCACTGAAGCCCTGTTCACAGGTAGGGTTCGGCAGCTTCAACTCAGCGAGTTAAAGCAGTTGGAACTGGATGGTTTACCAACATGGCATATAAGTAGCCATGATTTAACCGAAGCCCTGATAAAAAGTGGGTTGGCAGCGTCAAAACGTGCCGCGAGAGAATTGTTAGCAAGTGATGCGATTCGAGTCAATGGTGAAAAAGTTACGGCTGAGCAAAACGATTTGGGATTTGCGCTCTTTGACCAGTACTGGATCCTGCAAAAAGGTAAAAAACACTTTGCGTTGCTTAAACGTTAAAACAGCAAATTCAGGGCATGCATTGCAGGTCTGATCTGCATCAATGTCCGCAATTAAGACGTTGCGGACAGTTATTTTTCTACGACATTTAGTTCTTTCTTCGTCAGCTATTCGCTCATAACAGACGATCAAGTAACTGGATGATTGCTGAACATGGTGGTTCCGTGAAAATGCAACGGGTGGTAATCAACCAGTGATCGCGGTGGTAAATTCGGGTGCCGTTTTACACTCTACGTTGCATCCACCAGAGCGATGCGAATCCTTGCGTTGAACAGCGCTGTCGAGATGGTTATCCGCTACATCACCCAAAAACGCATGGTCGAGAAGCAGATGAAGATGGCCGCAGAAGCGACAGAAGTTGAAGAGGACACGACCAAATAGTTTGGTCAATTCTTTCACATGTGAAAGTTGACAAATAAAACGCTCTAAGCGCCCTAAATGGGCGCTTACACCTGCCTAATTTCACGCCTCCCACCTCTACCATATCGAGCATGGGAAAATACGTGCGTGAGACTATGAAAAAATCACCTTTGAATTTACTGCTCCTTGCAGCGCTCACGCTGGGGGCATCACACCAGGCTTGGGCTCAAGATGGCACAAGACCTGGTTTTTATGAGCGAAAGGAAGAGGGTTGGTTCTGGTACAAGGAAGAGCCCAAAGAACCAGAGAAAAAACCCGAAAAGCCCAAACCAAAGCCTGTGGCAGAAGCGAAGCCTACACAGCCTAAGCCTGCTGCTCCGCTTCCGAGCGGCCCAGAAATGTTCTCAGCGGAATGGTTCCGGGAAAACTTACCCAAGTACAAAGACCTTGCTTGGAACAATCCTACCGTTGAAAACGTCAGGACGTTTCTCTACTTGCAACGATTTGCGATAGATCGCTCTGAACAATTTTCCGATGCTACAGAGCTGGCGGTCGTAGGTGATCCTTTCTTGGATGAAATTACTCGACGTCCTGCTGCCACGTTTGCCTCACAACAAGTTGATCGTGACGCTGGTAACGCCAAAAACATGCTACTCAAAAGCGTAGCCGAACGCGTAGGGATATTCTTCTTCTACAAGTCCGACGATGACTACAGTGACTTGCAAGCACCGCTCATCAAGATGTTGGAACAAGGAGAAGGATTCTCGATCATTCCTGTATCTATGGACGGCAAACCACTCCCCAGTGGGCTTTTCCCCCATTACAAAACCGATGAAGGCCATGCCAAACAACTTGGTATCGTAACTTTCCCTGCTGTTTACCTCGCATCTCCAGACGGTCAGTTCGCTCCTATAGGACAAGGGCCAATGTCTCTTCCTGAGCTGAATCACAGGATTTTGGTCGCAGCAAAACGCAATGGTTGGGTCACAGACGAAGAGTTTAACCGTACACGTCCGGTACTCAACCTAGAAAACAACATAGCCGAACGCTTGGCCTCACCAGAGCTGGGCTCTGACCTCAAACAACTATCTCAAGCGAGCGGCGATAAAGACAACTTTGTGCCACCGGAACAACTCATGAAGTACATCCGGGACAAATTACAGGAGAACTAAGATGGTCACGCACAAGACATTAAAAAGGAGCCTGCTTGCCCTGAGTGTGGCGGCCAGTCTCGTCATGGCACCGACAGGGGCGATAGCCGCTAACGGCCTCCAATCACAGATGGACAAACTCTTCAATGAAATGAGCAACACAACACCACCTGGGGTTTATGAAAGCCAACGACGTGGCGTTTTAGCTGGTGGCCGGTTCACTGCAAAGACACGAATCTTCGACGAGAACCTGGTGAGCTTTGCCCCTCCATCATGGAAAGCTGGTTGCGGTGGTGTAGATCTGTTCGGCGGTTCGCTTTCCTTCATTAACGCGGATCAAATTGTCCAACTCCTTCGGGCTGTAGCAGCCAACGCCAAGGGCTATGCCTTCCAGCTTGCGCTCGATAACGTTTTCCCGGACGGAGCGAAGTGGATAGAGAACTTCCAGAAGAAAGTGCAAGCGCTCAACCAACATCTGGGCAACTCCTGCCAGCTCGCTCAAGGTTTCGTGAACGACCTAACCAGCGGCATGGACCTTAAACACAAAACTGATGCTTCTATAACCGCGACAACTTCCGGCCTGTATGAAGACTTCTTCGGGTCCAAGCAGGAAACCAGCGGCAAGAGTCCTCTGGAAGAACTGAAAGCCAACAAACCTGACGAATACAACAAGATGATTGGCAACATCGTCTGGAAGCAACTCAAGAGCAACAACGCCAACACCTGGTTCCAGTACGGGGATAACACCCTTCTTGAAGCGATCATGTCTTTAACCGGCACAGTCATCATTGGTGATCTGGTAAACGACCCGAACTCAACCGGCACTGGTGCGAAAACAACCCCTCTGACGACCCTACCAGGTAACAAGATCACCTTGTCAGACCTGATTTCAGGCGGTTCTGTTGAGATCTATTCCTGTGATTCTGATACGACCAACTGCCTGAGTGCTGGCTCCAGCAATAAAACTGTCGTGCTCAAAGGTATCAAGAACCAGATCACCGATATGCTGTTAGGAACAAGCTCTACACCTGGTGTGATCTACAAATACGCAACGAACTCTGGAACCTTAACCGACCCAGAAAAGGCCTTTGTTTCTAACCTCCCCGGAGGGATTGGCACCATTGTTCGTAACTTGTCTGTCCTTTCACAGGACGGCGCTAACCTGTTCGCAACAGAGTCATCAGGAGCGATAGCCCTGACCATGATGTATAGCTTCTCGGAAGAGTTCTTCCGCGCAGCTCGCATTGCGATGGCTAACAGCAAATCACCCTACAAGAAAGAGGCACTAGAGCTTCTCGCGCAATCGCAACAGCAAATCCGTGCTGAATACACAATCCTGTCCTCTCAATACGGCGATCTGGCAAGCCAAATTGAGAAATACAACAACCTACTGGACAACATCCGCAAGCAAAAATACATGCTGGCAACTTTGTCCAATCCTCCTAGCACGAACTAAGGAGCTATTGGAATGGGATCTTTTTCAATCCACTCTATCGGTGACTCTGCTTTTCTGGAGCAAATCCTGATTGCAGTATCAATGATCACCGGCACCGGGGATTTCGAGAAGATGGTCAGTATTGGCCTGCTTCTTGGGGTCTTGATGATCTGTATTCAGTCCGTCTTTCAGGGCGCAAAGCAAATCAACCTCCAGCAAGTGCTGGTAGGTTGGATTCTATATGCCTGTTTCTTCGGCCCAACCACAACTGTGACTATCGAGGACGCTTATACAGGGCAGGTTCGAGTCGTCGCCAATGTCCCTATTGGGGTAGGCTTTGCTGGAGGTGTCATATCCAACGTGGGATACACCATCACCAATTTGTTTGAAACTGGATATGGGGTAATCGTACCCAATGTCACGGAAAGCCACTTTTCCGAAACACTGAAACTGTTGAATGACGTCAGACGGCGAGCCTATGACACAGGAGTTTTTACTGCGCTTAACTCAGCAAATGGAGGCGGCTATGTTGACGTGAGGCGTTCCTGGAACAATTACATTCGGGAATGCACGTTAACCAAAGTCGATCTCAACCTAATGTCCCTTGATGAGTTGATGAACCGTTCAACTGACTCAGCTTTGCGATTCAACTCACAGCTCTACGGAACTAGGTTGTATTTGTCTACAGCAAACCCTGACGGCGCTGACTACACATGTACTGACGGATGGGTGGCTATTAGCACTGCAACCGCCAACCTAAGCAGCCCGGTTGTTGTTGATGCTCTTAACAGCCTACTGGGTATTGACACGTCAACTGGAGACAACGCTCTAACGAAGCTGACCGATTCGCTTCAAGCGATGGGTGCCACAACTACGTCATCAATCGACTATCTGAAAGCCGCCGTTCTGGAGCCCCTCTATTATGAAGCCGCAGCAGGACGTTATCAGGACCTCCAGGATTATGGCTCTGCATTGATGGTCAACCAGGCTATTCAGCAACGGAACACACAGTGGGCCGCAGAGCAGTCGATGTTCATGACCGTCGTCCGACCAATGCTGACGTTCTTTGAAGGCTTTATTTATGCTATAACCCCGATCATTGCTTTTATTATCGTGATGGGCAGCTTCGGCCTCCAGTTAGCCGGGAAATATGTACAAACCATCCTCTGGATTCAGCTATGGATGCCAGTCCTCTCAATTATAAACCTGTTTGTTCATACCGCCGCGTCAAATGAGATGTCTAGCCTCAGTGCTGGTGGTCTCAACTCCATGTACGCTCTTTCCTCAACTGGAGATGTTCTGCAACACTGGATTGCAACCGGCGGCATGTTGGCTGCGGCCACTCCGGTGATTTCCCTGTTTATCGTCACAGGTAGCACCTACGCCTTCACCAGCTTGGCATCGAGAATAAGTGGTTCTGACCACGTTGACGAAAAGATGCAAACGCCAGATCTACTCAAGCAAGGTCCGGTTATGCAAAGTCAGCCAGCGTACAATCACAACCAGTTCAGTGGTGCGATTGCAAACGGCGCAGAAAGCATGATCAGTACCTTCTCGCTTGGCTCCACCTTAGCATCAGGCGTGAGCTCCGCACAGGCATTACAAAGTCAGAAATCGGAGGCTTTCCAAAGCACTCTTGGTCGAGGTTTTTCTGATGGAGTAAGTCAGGATCAAGCCTATTCAAGACTCTCCAATGTCGGGCGCAACGTTTCGTCGCAAAACACAGCTCAAAGCCAATTGATCAACCAGCAAGCCAAGAACTTCATGGATAAGTTCCAGGTGGATGATAGCCACTCTGATGCTGTCAAAGGTGCTTTTGCCATGCAGGCTATGGGCACACTCGATGTTGACGAAGCTGCGTCCATGCTTATGCCTATGGTTGGCAAGGCCAGGGCAGCAATGAAGGCCGCTGCTGGTGTGAAATCAAACAGTACAGCCCTAGTTCCTGCTGGTGGTAATGGCGAATCAGGCGGCGGCAGTGATGTCCTGGACATCAAAGCGCAAGCGAAGGGAGCAACAGAGTCATCAACTCAAGACTCTTCAAGCTGGTCAGCGAGTGATGTGTCCCAGTTCATGAAGGGTGTGAGCTATTCGCAAACCGATAGCCAGGCGTTGACAAATCAATTAGCGCAGGGTTTCAGCCGTTCTGGAAGCGAGTCATTCAAGCAAACCTGGGGCGATAGCTTATCCCAGAACCTATCCAAGTCCGCTTCGGAACTGGTGTCTGCATCGGACACCTTCACAACAATGAGTCAGCTCCAAAACCAAATGGGCTCCATGACTAATACCGACTTTAAAACTCTCGGTGGTGCAGTAGCACAAACCCCTGCGGCCATGAACCAACTGAATGACTATTTCCGAAATGCCGCGCCGCAATCGGTTAAAGACGAGGCGGCTTCACTACAGCAAAGATACCAAGCCTACGGAATGTCTCCTCAAGTGGCCCAGGCAGCAGCGCGAATGACAGCAATGACCAACTCCAAAAATTACGAACAGGGTAAGGAGCTTGGCGGGTATCAAGCCGCACTACAGGCGATCAATACCGCGTCCGGTCGCAACGGAGCATTTAGTGGTGATGCTTACGGAAATAACGGCATTGAAGGCCCGAATGTTCAAGGCCTACCAGGTCAGGTTCAAGGGGCTGTAGGCAGTGGACCTAACATCCCAACCGGATTCCGGGAGAATGTGGCTGGGATGGCTGGAACTAATCCGGCATCAGAAGCTGGGCAGTTACCAACGAATAGCCCCCTTGTTCAAAATGAACATGCAGCCGGTACGTCAGCTCTTCATAACCAAGCACAGCAAACAGAGCGAAATGTATCTGCTCCTGAACTGAAAAAAGCCCAAGATAACCTTATGAACTCGCTTCCGGAAATGTCTTGGAGCGCTTCGGCGTGGGGAGCGTGGGACAACTCCAGTGATTGGATGGGCCGCAGAGCTGAACAAGCAGGTGGAGCTCTCATTGCTGGTGGTCAAGCTGGCGCTGATGCGTTCTCAAGAGCGATGGATCAAATGAGAACGATGACACCTGAACAACGCGACCAATTCATCGCGGCCACTCAACGCGGCGACCAGGCCGTGCAAGAGGAGTTTGGCTGGGCCGGTGATGCGATGGTCGGTATGGCTAAACTTGGCCGCAACGTCATGGGAGCTGCTGCAAGCGGCTATGATGCAGCGAAGGAGTGGTTAACTGGTAAATCTGATCTATCGGAAGCCGCTAAAGGGATGAGCATTGAGGAACGCGGCGCGTTCTATGCAGCAGCGCTATCCTCTGCCGCAGAAGCTGGTGGTGGAGCCGCGCAGCAGTTTATGAACCAGTACGGTGATGAGTTCAAAGAAACGATGCAGTCTATCGCTCAAAGCCGTTATGGGCTGACTGAATCCCAAGCCGCTGTTTATGCCGAATCGTTTGACACAAACGAAGGTCGCATGAACCAGGCTGTTCAGAATCTGAAAATGGAGTATGCAGAACGTAACCCGGATGGCTCACCGATGATGCAAGGAGGTCAGCCTGTTCTTTCTCAGCAAAACGAAGAGTTTACGGACAAGCTGGTAAACGTATTGCAGAACTCGACGGAAGCTGGAGACCGTTCAGGTAGCTATTTGACTGCCGTCAGGGGGTACAACATAGCAAATCAAAGGTTCTAAAAGACCAACCAAATAATAAGGGGGCCAGCAGGCCCCCTTATTCGTCTCCAGCTCCAATATGGAAGCGCTGGTCAAAATCATAGGAATCTTGAAACCCACCAGTTTGTTTTTTTCTGCGCCGGGTAGGTGGTGCCTCTTTATATGCTGACCGCGCAACGCGGATAAAGCACGTTAGTCCAAACAGAGCCCCGACAACCAAAGCAACTTGCCACTGGAAGTAAGCGATCCCTCCCCAAAAGATAACAGCAGCCCAAAGGCTTTTGTGAACCAGAAATAGGAAACGAGCACCCCAAACGCCGAAGGGAGCCAGCGCCACACCAAGTCCCCAAGGTGTGTCAGCCATCATGGCTATTCCCAGAAGCACCATTCCCAGCAGAAGAATATTGACCACATGTTTCATATCAACCCCCTTACTCTTTACCTCCAGTTTACCACGGCATCAAAAAATGCAACTGTGAAAATTTGACTATTTTTTGCTAAACAACCATTCCATTGGCAACTTCTTCGATTAGAATTTGCCCTCAAACTTTCACATGTGAAAGTTTGCCCTTACGGAACAAGGCGTTTATTGACAAAGCATTACATAGTTGAACATGTCAAACAAATCGCATACACTATGGAATAGGCCATTGCTAACGCTTTGGTCCCCATCTGCAACACCGCAGAGTTCTCTTTCTCAAATATCTCTTTCTGTAAACACCATCATCCTTGTGTGGTCGGGATGCGCCTTTGCCTTCCCTGCCCTCCTCAGCTCCTGCTGTATTCGCAATTTCAGCCCTCGCTGTATCCCTAAAATCACTTATACCTAAACGCTATTTAATATCACAAAATACCGCACTCCCCGTGCGCTATTTCCGCCATTCTTTTGGCGCACTTTCCATTGCTATCGCAAAAATATCCGTATCCCATTGATTACTAAAAGTATTGTAACTTTGTTCCGTCGGTACAAAGTTAAGTGCATGTTTTTAAAGGTTTTTTATTGTTGACAGCATCATTATTTGGGCTTGTAAAGGCGCAAAATGTGTCAGTTTGTGACAATAGAAGAACTCTAAAAGCGTTCATCGAATAACGCACTTTTTGTATGGCTAACAACGCAGTTTAAAGGGTGGCAAACAATGGATAAATGCCAATTGATAGACATCCCAAGCGACCCAGAGAAGAAACGTGAGTGGATCAAGTACAAACTCAAGATCCAGGGGCTTTCTCTGGCCGCATTGGGCAGAAAACACAAAACATCTCGGCAGGTGGTGTCTACGGCACTCTATAAGCCCAGTCCACGCTGGGAACATGAGATAGCTACAGCTTTGGGTGTGAAGCCGTCTGAGATTTGGCCGGAGCGGTACGACGAAGAACACGAAATACCCCTCAGACATAAGGAGGCAAGCTGATGAAGAACAAAGCCAAGGCGCTAGTTCTGTCTGCGGCTCTCCTTTCATCAACAGCGAATGCTATTGACCTGAGCGGAACCATCTTCGACAAAGCAGCGAAAGCATATAACCTCGACCCTCTTCTAGTGTATTCGGTCGCATTGGCCGAATCTGCATCAGGGAGAGGTAATGGCTCTATAAGTCCTTGGCCTTGGACGCTTCGCGTTCCTGGGCTTCCTTTCTATGCTAAGTCGGAAGATCAGGCAAAGGCTAAGCTCGCTGAGTTTCAGCAGCAGTACGGTCGTGCCATTGATGTCGGGTTTATGCAAGTGAGCATCCGGTGGAATGGTCATAGAGTTTCTTCTCCAGCAGATCTTCTCGACCCAGAGACCAACGTCATGGTTGGGGCAGAGGTGCTATCAGAAGCCATTCAGTCATCTCCAAATGACTTGGAGCTTGGCGTTGGCCGCTATCACGCCTGGGAAGACGAAATCCGAGCCAGAAACTATGGTAGCCGAGTCTTGGCTATCTATCGCAACCTTCGTGATTTGTGAGGGGGGCGGAATGTTGGAACTGGATATTATTGGTGCGTGGGATGCAAGAGCCGTCAACCTCGATCAAGAAGAAGCTGATAGAAACGTCTACGAGTTCGATCTGACATTGTGGAACCTGCTATCCACTCTGGCAAAAGAACGTCCAGATGATGCGGCCTCACAATTTTCTTTGGGCATGGACACCGTTCAAAAGCTGTCACTGGCAACACCTTCCCAATTGGAAGCTCTGGCCTCTGGCGTGTTGATCTCTTTCAAACTCGAAACAGCAGAGCAGAACATCATCACGCGACTCTCTGGCGACTACGACCCTGTAGTTTTTATCAACCATAGTGTTGATGAATTTGATGCTGCCTACTGGTTGCTATTTAACCGCGTCGCATCGAGAGACCCGGAGATGGCAAAGGAAGTTTTCGGGGTTTCGAGAGAGCTTGCGGAGCTGGTGGCTAAGGCAACAGACAGCCAGTTGCGCCACATGTCTGGAACAACGGTTACGCATTTTACGCTTCGTTTTGCTCCGAGCATCATTGAAGAAATTCTCGATGACAGCCGGGAAGAGTTAACACACCCGGTATTGAAAAAACTGCAACAGTCTCTACAGGGACGTGGGAGGTGGAGATGAACATTGGCAACTCTGGTACATTGGGTCGCTGGGTTACAGCTCGACACATGGCCCTTGCTGGGTACATCACAAAAATCATCATGATCGAGACTGGCCTGACCTACAAACAGGTCAGACGGCTTTACCAGGATCTGGAGAGGGACGGATATACTCTGGAACGAAAATCCAGAACTTTCCGGGGTGGTGCGACACTGATTCATAGTCACACATCCAAGATACAGGCCTCTCTTCTAATGCAGCTCTACTTCAACATTGGTGGAGAAGCCGTGTTGCGGTCTGTGAACATCAAAGCCTTGAACAAGGCATTTAGAATGTATCACGCAATCCGCAAAGAAGTGCCCGGAATGAAAGGTGCTCGGTGGGCTCCGTTTGATATTACTGATGCCTGGTGTCTTGCTTCGGAGCTGAGAAGTGGGGACGCAATGCTGGAGGTGTGCGACAACTGCAAGTGTACGTACTTCACCTCTGTTAATCAAAGAACCTGCGTTGAATGTCCGTTCTGCAAAGAACAAGGAAGGCATGGTGGTGGGGAGAAAGAGTGTGCTTGAGTAGACTATGACATTTCGGACCAGAAGATGAGCGCCCAAACTTTGCGGCGCTCATTTTTTTACTTCTTCTGTGGGATACGGTAGCGCTCCAGCTCGACAGCTCCCAACCCCTTGAAAGCATCCGGGCGACGTCCTTGCCCACTCCACGAAACTCCGTCTTTTGAATATTTAGCATTATCAGGTTCTGATCTGCTCGTGAACATTTCGTTGAGCAAGCCGATGTCCACACCGCAGGATTCCATGTCGCTCATTATTCGCTCAGCCTGAGCTCGCTTTTCTTTTTCTTCTTCTTCTCGCTTTTTGTACTCTTCCTCCAGTTCATTGAGAACGCCCTTCATTCTGTCAATGATCTCCCGAACTTCATCTAACGGGAGTCCTCGCAACAGGGTGCGAATGCGGCTTTTACGCTTTAACTCTGCGATTATTAACTCTCTACGTTCAGCCGCTGATAGCGTAGAGGACTCCTCGTGGTCTTTCATGTCATACGGAGCCCATCAGTTTTCCTTTAAGTGAATCACGTTGAGAGTTCAGTTTTGCGTCAGTCTGCACTGGCGAATTTTGATGCTGTGCAGGTTGACTCTCTGAACTCTGTTGCTCAAAAGACCCAATGTTGCCAGAAAATCGAAGAGAATAAAGACCCAATAGAGCAAGGGCGCGGAGCCGATCACTACGCGCCTTATGCTGCATCTGGGACAGTTCACGATAGAGCTCCGGAAAGGCTTGCTCCGATATGTTCAGATTAGATATTTTTCCATCCCATTTGCTACCAGCCACAACGACCTCCTATCTATCAGCCGCAGAACCAGAAGCCCCTGGCATTGGATGCCACGGATTCGTTGGGCAGTACGATCCTGCTCTTAGGGAAAAGCTCCTTGGCCGCATCTTGGTAAGCCTCGGCACCGCCGCCAGCCAGCAGAACTACGTCAGCATCCATCCCGTCCTCACGCATTGACTTCCGCATAGGGATCAAGGCGTTTTGAGCGACTTTGGTTGAGGCTTTCTTGAAGTAGTCTTTGATCGATACCTTTTCACCGTAGAGGAAGATTTCGGCCTTACCGGCACGAATAGCTTTCTCGATCTTTTCGATGCCAGGGGCACCGCCGTGGTCTTCCTGAATTAGCCGGTCCGTTTCCTGTAGCAACACCGACATCGCCTTGAGGCTGGTGCCAGATGAGTGATAGCGGACCTCTCCCTCTTCAAGAGCTACCCAGTCTACAGAAAAGAACCCAGGGTCAATTACAACGGTTTTTCCTCCCTGGATAATCTCCAGGAGGTCTTCATCTTTGGTTGAACTTACAACATCCATGTAAGCACCGGCAGGTTGAGGTACAACCACGACAGACTTAACCGCTACCGATCGTTTTGGCGTGATCTGGTGTTCGCCCTCAAGCCGAGCTTTCAACGCCTCTCTGCGCTCTACGTCCATGTACTGACTAACAGGCAGGCCAGTCACCAGCACATCGATCTCCTTCTGCTCGGACATCAGGAGTGCAGCGTAGAAAAGAGCCTTGTATGGATTGGTCGAAGGATAGTCGCCGTGAAGCTCACGCTCCCATCCTTGCAATCGGTCAGGCTCGACGCCTGCAACCCATTTCTCTCCATCAATCACAACCTGAATGCAGGTCCCTGCACCGCCAGTTAACTGTTGTGGCATCAGTTCCAATGGACCTGCCCCCACCGGCATGACGACTGTGCGAGCTTCCTCACCTTTATACCCCATTGCCATTTTCAGGTTGGAGTAACCAATATCCAAACCCAGAACAAATTGACTCATGAAATCCTCCAAAGATTGCTTTTAGATTGCTTTTCGATTGCTTGCCGCGTGTTGGATAGAGAATAAGGCTAAAAGCGGGGACAGATGGCCTGTGTAATTGCCCAAAAGGGGCATATAGGTTGCTTTTCGGTGGCTTTTTGATCGTTGAGTAAGGGAACCTATGGGAACGCTGCACGGATAGGCTCAGATAAACAGACCTTACCCTCGCATCGAGAACCGCTTGCCCTCCAGCATCGAGAGACGGTGGTAAAGAGGCATTTGGAATCTTTGATGCCATATCCAATATATCTGGAATCTTTACATATAGATTCATATTTAAAGAGGCTGTGAAAGAATAAGAGCATCAAGATTCCAGATAGATAGAGGGAAATTTGACAAATTCCAAAGATGGGTTAGCCTAGTGACAGAACTAGATTCCAGTATTGGAATAATCAGCTTTAAATTCCAGATAGATAGTTATGTGGATAGGAATTGGATAGGAATTGGGAGGGTATTGAGGTGAGTCTACCAACAGAGCGATGGCTAGATCTGCTAGATCCGAAGCTCGAAGAAGAACGATCCGAGATAACAGAGGATCTGCTAGAGGCAGAGGGACGAGAGTTTGTTGCAGAGGTACGGAGCAAACTGGATCACGCCTTAGCGGTTCTTGCTGTCGAGGCGCAGCAGGAAGCGGACATGTACTGGAACGCGCACAAATCAGCGCGTGAAGAAGCGTCAGAGGACGAACAAGGGCGTGTCGGTACACGGGTTCGCATTCTAGGCGTATCACTCGTTGCAGAGTGGTATCGCAACAGATTTGTCGAACAAGTTCCCGGACAAAAGAAAAGGGTTCTATCGACACATATCAAGAAGGGTCGCGGTCATGCCTACAGCATGTCGCACTTCAAGAAAGAGCCTGTCTGGGCACAAGAGTTGATCCAGCAAGTTGAAACCAGGTATGCCGTGTTAAGACAACGCGCCACTGCCTTAGCAAAAATTCGCCGGGCGCTAAACGAGTACGAGCGCCAGCTAAACAAGACACATAGCGACGAGGTGTGACAACATGACAGCATCTGTAGCGGCCACTGAATTGGCGAAACTGGGGAAATGTGAAGCGATGATCAAGAAAGTCGCCAGCCATCCTCGCCCTGCCCTGTCAAAGCGCCCACAATCGCCACAGGGGACAGATAGCACCCTTCGGGGTGAGTTCGCTCATTTCCGATATGAAGCGGCAGCCCTGCGTTTTATGAGCGGCACTGCGGGGGCTAAGCGTCGCATCTACCAGCTAGTGTTTTCAGCGACGGTAGCAGCGGGAGCATTGACAATGCTGGCGGCATGGACCACCAGCTAGAAAGTATCGACGGAACAATCATGAGCAAGAGAACCAAAGACAAAGACCTGGAGAAACTCGACGTAATCAAAGACTCACCGCAAATGAGCCTGTTTGAGATCATTGAATCTCCGGCCAAGAAAGACGACTACTCCAACACCATCGAGATCTACGATGCGCTGCCGAAGTACATTTGGGACCAAAAGCGTGAGCATGAAGATTTATCCAACGCTGTAGTGACACGACAATGCACCATCAGAGGCCAGCATTTCACGGTGAAGGTGAAGCCAGCCATCATCGAGAAGGATGACGGAAGAACCGTGCTGATCTACGCGGGACAGCGAGAGGAAATCCTTGAGGATGCTCTACGCAAGCTCGCAGTGAACGGGAAAGGCCATATCATCGAGGGCAAGGCTGGAGTCATGTTCACTCTGTACGAACTCCAGAAAGAGCTCTCGAAGATGGGTCACGGTTACAACCTGAACGAAATCAAGGAAGCAATCCAGGTTTGTCGTGGCGCAACACTCGAATGTATCAGTGATGACGGCGAAGCCTTCATCAGCTCCAGCTTCTTCCCGATGGTGGGACTTACCACCAGAGGTGAGTTTCGCAAGAAAGGCGGGAACGCCAGGTGCTATGTGCAGTTCAACCCGCTGGTAAACGAATCGATCATGAATCTGTCGTTTCGTCAGTACAACTACAAAATCGGAATGCAAATCCGCTCCCCTCTTGCACGGTACATCTACAAGCGAATGAGCCACTACTGGACTCAAGCATCGCCAGATTCGCCGTACACGCCATCGCTTATCAGCTTCCTGACACAGAGCCCTCGTGAATTGAGCCCACGGATGCCGGAGAACGTCAGAGCTATGAAGCTCGCTCTGGAGGCCCTCATCAAACAAGAGGTCATAAGCGACTACGACGCGAACCAGATCAAGGATGGCCGCAGAGTCATCGACGTGCGGTACGTCATAAGGCCTCATGAGAACTTCGTGAAGCAGGTGATGGCGTCCAACAAGCGTAAGCAGCAGACAGAGCTACGGGCCATCAAGCAAGGCATGATCGACCACGACATCATTGATGAACCCCAGCGTAAGGGGAGGTAGCCACCAGAAGCTCCCAATACCCCAGGGAAAAGAAAGATAGGCGCGTCAGCGCCTTTTTTTATGCCAGAAGAAAGCGCACAAGGTACGCCCACAAGGAAAGACCGGAAACGGAATGCCTCCGCATATGGGGGAGCTGCACGGATAGAGCGAACGTGACCCCAGATGCTTCGTGGGCTGAGGCTCGATATATGGGAACGTTGCACGGTAGTTGCAAGCCGAGTCTCAGTATCGTGCAAGCGTAAGCCACGACGAAGGATAAGTGCCATGCTGCTCCAGTGGTTCCCGTAGAGTGGTTCCCGTAAGGTATTGATAGTTAAAGGGTGAGGATGTGGGGGACCTGCACGTTATGAGATTTGATATGTGGGTACGTTGCACGAAAGCAGGTTCTGAACCTCT
The DNA here is from genome assembly GCF_027362595.1 of Providencia sp. 21OH12SH02B-Prov. Classification (NCBI taxonomy): domain Bacteria; kingdom Pseudomonadati; phylum Pseudomonadota; class Gammaproteobacteria; order Enterobacterales; family Morganellaceae; genus Providencia; species Providencia sp. 21OH12SH02B-Prov. The sequence goes on along the minus strand of NZ_CP114797.1, from coordinate 60,150 downwards.
CGATATATGGGAACTCTGCACGATTGACGAAGCAGAACAAAGATTGACAGATCAGGACAAACCTAAAAAGGCAGTCAAAATGACTCCAATAGTCCATAAAGTGATCGTGCTCACATAAAAAGAGGCCAAAAGTTATCCACATTTCCTGTGCATAAACGGGGTTTTGGTATGTGGGAGCGCTGCACGATCACATGTGGGTACGCTGCACGGAGCAAAAAACGACCAAAATTGATATATGGGAACGTTGCACGTTAAGAAGAGAATATATGGGCTGACTGCACGTATAACCTTAGACATGTGGGAACACTGCACGAACACCAGTTCTGATATGTGGGAACGCTGCACGAAAGCTCTGTTTTGTAAGGATTTTGTGGAAAAAAAAGGGGTTCCGTGTGGATAACAGTGGATAAGATCCAAGGGTATGTGGGGGCGTTGCACGGCAACCTATGGGTTCGCTGCACGGCAACCTATGGGTTCGTTGCACGGAATAAATATGAAAATGCCAGCAATATCAATGCGTTGAATGACAACTCAGAGCGCCTAACCTGTTTTTAACCGCTTTTAATCCTTTATACAAAGATCTAAAGATCTTTATATTTATCCTTTTGATCGCTGAGCAAAAAATAATCAACACTGTTTTTTAGAGAAAAGTCTCGTATGCAAGGCCGAACAGGACGAGTATCACTAACAAGATAAGCATCGACAGCACAAAGTAACCAGACTCGTACACCACAGCTTTGATCACAGAAACGACGCTGATCGATCTTCCAGAGATCCTCCCGATGATCCAGTGAAACGCAACGAACGAACCAAGCCCACAGATCAGCACCACCGCTACGGAGACAAGTGCATGTTCCCTCAGGACAGACTCACTAAGGAAACCATACTGCATCCCCATCAATACAAGCCTGCCAATGCCAAACCCCAGACCCAATGCAACAGCTCCACGAACCAGCACAACCTTCAACGACTGGAGCCATGTCAGTTCAAGATCCATCCCCTTACGGGAAGACCGACGCACCAGCACCATAGATATGCCCAGCCCCAAAAACACCAAAAAAACAAAATCCAACATTACCACCTCTGCACAAATCAATCAGAACCACAGGCCTCTCGGCCAAATGCGCCACCAGGGAGAACCCACTTCTGCCCCTCCGGCACAAAAATCGGGAGCGTGTAATCCTCTCTGGATACCTGCTCCAATGCCTCAACATCACTAATCTGTATCGGCGCAACAGCAGAACCTAAATCTATTACGTCGATTTTTTTTCTTGATACCGTCACACCAAAGGTTTGTTCATACTGAGCAATCTTCCCAGCTCGTTCAGGCCAGTAGTGACGGATAGTGGACCAGATACGCTGTGAGTTGTAGATGCAGGTCATACACGAAGACCGGCTCCAACCAAGGCGATAAGGGACTGGGGCCAGAATGCGGTGACGCTCGATTACTTCCCATACCTCTTCCTCAGTCCAATGAAGAACGGGCCTCCAGGCATCAACTAACCGTGCAGTCTTCCCATATCTTCTGTCACAGGCATGAGCCTCAAGCTGGTTGTACTTGGATCTGTTTGCACTTTCCTCCCGGCGCTCACCAGTGATGAAAAGGATCTTCTTCCCCTTGAAGCGCTCCTGGTTATTAAGAGCTCTGCGGCCAACATCGATCTTCAAGGCTGATGAACACCACCTTGTTTGGAGTGATGGCGATTGCTGAGGGAAACGAAGGCGTGTACCAGGCTTAGAGCGCTTATGGTCTCTAGGCAGCACCAGAAGCCCCTCAGGCGTCTCTACACGATGGGGGTGGCTATAGGCATTGTCTTTGAGCATTTCGCCCTCAAAGCCGCCCTCAAGCCACGAGAAGTACATTGGGACACCCAGTTCTTCCCCGAGCTGACGACAGTAATCACGCATGAAGGCCCAATCCATCAACGAACTACCTTCCTGACCATCAACATCATGGTGCCAGAACTCCACCTTTGACTTATCAACACCCATGTCCACCAGCCGCAAGTACGCAGCAATCGAGTCCTTGCCTCCAGACAGGCAAACAATGATGTGGTCGTACAAACTCAAGTCCACATCCGGCGCTGAGAAGTACGTTGTTCTATCGTCACAACGCTGACTGGAAGATATACCGGTAAGAACCGACTCCAGTGATGGCAACACCACCTGGTCATCGAACAAATCTCCTTGGTTTTCTCGTCTCAACATAAGTCGCTCTTTTTTCTTTACTGGGTTGTTTTTATGATTTACAGTATTATAAAATGATGCTGTGAAAAGTAAAGTTTTCAGAACGACCAGTCACTCAGGAGAACTTGATAAGCACCAGAAAGCAATCTAAAGGTGGTTTTTCGGTGAGGTTAGTTCAGGGGCAACCTGTCTTGCTGATTGAAAATCATCAAGAAGTGGTTTTTTGGTGTGGTTACGGTTTGAGGGGGTGAGTATGTGGGAACGTTGCACGGTTAAAGGGGGCCGCACATGAAAACGATAAAGCGGTTCATCGTATGGGTGAATTACGGTCTTGAGGGTTGGAGCATTTTCGGATCGAGCGATGACTGGGATGAAGCGGTATCCATCCGTTCGGAAGCGATAGACGAATGCAATATTGATGAGGAAGACATCATCTTGGCAGAAAACAAAAACGAGCTGGTGGTAAAACCTGCGGCCAAGCAAATGACGGAGTGGCACCGGGAACTGGAAGCCGTCCTTATGACCTTGGATGACTGCCAGATGGAATGTGACGGCATGACATGGGCAGTAAGCCACCTACTCAATGACGCGGGTGTACCTCATGACTGCATGTATGGTTTTGTGCGAAACGAACAGACCAAGGACATCGTGACACCGCATTTCTGGGTTGTCCTGGATGATGGGTGGTTGGTGGATCTGAGGCTACGCATGTGGCTTGGCGATCACGACAACATTCCTCACGGGGTATTCCATCCCGATAACGAGCCAGGATTTTTCTACAAGGGAGACCCCGTTCAAAACCATAAAGGGATGAGACTGGGCAAAGCCGTCCTGGACATCATGACCGACGGAAAAATTTCACATGTGAAAGTTCCTGAACGACAAGACGGAGAGTAATAGCGTGGAATTTGATTACGACAAGTCAGTATCAAACGCACATCTTGAGGCCGCAGGCTGGGGTATGGATGCCTTTAATCACTCCAACCCATTTGAGAGCCATGTCATCTATGTGCGTGACTACCGCAACGATCACATCCGCCTGTTCACCATCAAGAAGGCTGACTTCGACACGATAAAGCTGCCGCTTCACCTTACCTCCGACATGCTGGCTTCGGTGATCGCTGAGTTCGTATCGAAGGCAGCAAAAGGGAAGTTGAATACGAAGGAGTCCGATACGCTGGCTCCTGCCTTGGTTGGCTATGCCAAATCAACAGAAACCTACCGGAGCTGGCGGAGAGTGTCTGGAACAACAGAGCGATTGCATATGGTCATCAATATCTACGCGGGTTCTGGATTGCTGAGACCTTTCATCGCTCGGGCTCCTGAGACCGTCCTGACGACCCAAGAGCTACTGGTCTTCTCATCACAGGTTAAGAACATGGATGTATCCAATCATCCAGAGTGGTTTAGGGGCCTGAGGTAGTCATGAAGGCAGTTCTCTGGATATTCGTCCTTATCATTGCACCTTTCGTCATTGCGAAAGTGGACCAGTGGCGCAAACGCGGCATTGGAGACACCTGGGCGTGGTGGAAATCAGAGAACATGCCTTATGAGCTGCGCTCGGCCACTCTGTTTTTATCCGAACAGGACATATCAACCACACAGCCGGTGCCCATGCACGGCAGGGTTGATCAGGTGTACAAAGCCAAGAATGGGGTTCTCATTCCCTTGGACACCAAGCTGCGCCAGGTAAACCACATCTATGAGTCGGACATTATCCAGCTCTCGGTTTACCGGGTAATTCTGTCACACAAGTACAAGGCACCCGTTGCCAAGTACGGCTATGTCCGAACCGTTGTTGAGACAGCGGACGGGGATAGAGTCCGTTACATCAAGACAAACCTTCTCAGCGAAAAAGAAGTGGTCAAGTTGTGGCACCGCTATCAATCCATCCGTTCTGGTCAGGTAAAAACCTCCTGTTCCTGTGGCGGAAAGTTTCACATGTGAAAGTTCTGGATTGAATTAGGGTTGCCCGAATTGGGCAGCTAGGCGGGGTTGCATTTTTGAAAAGTCCTGTACGCTGGTTGGTATAGGAGGTGAATAGTGGCCCAGCTTAAACATAACCGCTTCGTCATGTTGGGGTCCTTGGTAGCGACGGTCGTAGCTGCTGCGAATGGCTTGAGTTTTCTCACCCTTATGGCTGGTGGAATGACCCTTATCCAGTTCATGGCTTGGAAGCAACAAGATGCTGTCCGTAGCCGGTTTAAAGCTGCGAAGGATGCGTTTGAAGCGTTGAACGTTATTGCGTTCGACAAGCACTGGGTAGGTTCAACCGCGACGGTCGCCAAAGTGTCGAACATGATCACTCCGCCCGAACGACTGGATAAGCCCTGGGCGGTGCAAGTTCTGGCCGTAACCAAAGGTGGGACGTGGTTCGCAGTGGATCTGCAAGTGACCGGCACTGACAAGGTTCAGATGCTTAGCCTCCACCAGCTTAGTGAAAAGGCGGCAAAGACCATGCTGGCCTTCGACCTCGAAGTGTATGAAAAATTTTTCGGAAAACCTGATGTTGCATGAGGACAATGTGATGGAAAAAGTCAAAAGCGTAGATGCCGTGGAGTTCACGGCAGCAGATAAGAAGGCGATGACCCATGCGGCATACGCCCAGTGTTTCTTCATTCTGGCCCAAGTGATGGCATTCCCTTCCCTAGGGGTGGCTGGCGCTATGGTTGCTGCTCTGTGCGGCATGATGCCGTGGTTGACCAAGTTCGCCAAAGAGGCTCCATCGAAAGCCTTTGGCATGGTGATGGCTTCACTCTGCCTTGCTCCTGTGTACGGGAAACTCTGTGAGCTGGTGGTCCACGCGATTCAGGGAGCTTGAGCTTATGGGGGTAGTACGAGTTCCCTACCTCTTGGCTGAGCTGAAAGAACGCGGATGTGCTGATGAATCTGCTCTGGCGCAGGTTATGCAGCCTGGATGCCGAATTGGAGAGGAAGACCTACGGAAGTTGGCCGCAAATTTAGGGCTTGAAGTTTCTGAGCTGGCACCAGCGCCAGAGAACGCGGCCAACACCCGGTTCAAAGCAAAGCTGAGAGGAGGTTTGGCCTCCTTTCTTTTTGAGTACGACGGCTGTTTCCGACATGCCGAAGGCTCCAGCCATGCAGAAATGTTGGGTATCGAGCAAGAAGACGATATTGGTCTTCCGAGTCGAGCTGCTGACGCCATGCTCCTGGAAAAGATGCTTTACCAGGTAATCGCTCGGGCTAAGTACATGCTCGGCAAAATCGACAGCAAGTTTGTCAGGTCAGAACAAGCAATCGAGTTCCGTGAGCAACTTGCTCCTGGGATCTTCAGGCCAGGGTACAGAGGTTTCCGATTCAAGGAGGCTGCCGCTGGTGATTTGCCTACAGTCATGATTGACGGTCGGAAGTTCAATTGCGTTGCCAGTATAGCCAGAGCGCATGGACTTGATCCGGTAACGGTGCGTAGGCGCATTGCGGACACAAGGAAGGCCGCAGACAAACTCTCCAATGATGAGTGGAAACTCATCCTCGCCAAGAAAAAAGGTAAAGGGAAACCCTTCACCTATCTGGACAGGACCTACAGCAACATTGCCCAGTTCTGTCGTGAGCATCAGCTCAACACCAACCTTGTTTACCAGAAAGTCAAAGACCGGGCTGATAGCGCTGATGAAGAGTTCTGGGGACAGATAATCGAAACATGCAAAAGGAAAGACTAATGGCAGAAAACAAAGAGATCCCCTGGGAGAAAGAGCTCATTGAGAAGTACATGTTCACCCTGCATAAAGAGCAGGTGAAAGACCGGCGCTGGCGGACCATGTTGCGTGTGCTTCGCGCATCAGGTTTCGTGCTTCTCATGATCGGCTTCATCATTTTGGCATCTAATCCGGGTGGGATGCCGTGGCAAAGCGCCAAGGCTGGAGCCCCTCACACCGCGTATATCAACATCCGTGGTGAAATTGCTGCTGGCACACTGGCCGATGCTGATCACCTTATCCCGTCCATCCAAGCAGCATTCGACAACCCGAATTCACAAGCTGTCGTGCTTCGCATAAACAGCCCTGGCGGTAGCCCGGTTCAAGCAGGACGGATTTATGAAGAAGTGAAGGCGCAGCGAGCCCTTCATCCGGAGAAAAAGGTCTACGCCATCATTGATGACATCGGTGCCTCTGGCGGTTATTACATCGCCTCTGCTGCGGATGAAATCTATGCTGACCGCGCCAGTCTTGTCGGTTCTATCGGCGTCATTAGCTCAGGGTTTGGATTCACCGGCTTGATGGACAGGCTCGGCATCGAGCGCCGGGCAATCACTTCCGGAGAGCACAAAGCGCTTCTCGACCCATTCTCCCCTCTTACCTCTGATATGAAGAAATTCTGGGAGGGCGTTCTATCGAAAACCCACCAGCAGTTCATCGAACGAGTGAAGGCTGGGCGGGGTGATCGACTGAAAGACGCCCCAGAGGTGTTTTCTGGATTGCTCTGGAACGGGGAGCAGGCCAAAGAAATTGGGCTGATTGATGGCCTGGGGAGTTTGAACTCCGTGGCGCGAGACGTCATCCACCAGAGCAACTTGGTGGACTACACACCAACCGAAGACATCATCCGGCGACTGACCCAACGAGCGAAGCTCGAAGCCAGTTCCTTCGTGCAAGAACTCAGCGCTGTGAAAGTTTACTGATAGGAGCAGTTTGACATGACAGAACAAAGTACCAAATCACTACGTCTCGGGGTTTTTGCCGCCATTATTTTGGGGCTCGTAGGAACCGGGTTCGGAATCTACCAGCTCGTGAAAGAGAAGGATCTGGCGCAAGAGATCGCCAACGTGAAGTCCACGGTCAACCAGGTGAAAGATGCCGAAGGCGTCACCTTCAAAAGCAAGGCAGAGTTTGAGGCTGCTGTGGCCGAAAGCATCAATAAGTTTGTCGCGCAGAAACAACAAGCCGACATCGATCAGAAGTATGCCCAGTTCGAGGCGGCACCTGAAAAGGTCGAAGACGGCAAACACATCTATGGGGACCTTGGTGCCCGATTCACGCTGGTGGAGTTCTCTGATATGGAGTGCCCCTTCTGTAAGCAATTCCACGACACGCCCAAGCAAATTGTGGATGCCAGTAAAGGCAATGTGAATTGGCAGTGGAAGCACATGCCTCTCGACTTCCATAACCCGGCAGCTCACAAGGAAGCGTTGGCCGCTGAATGTATTGCTGAACAGAAGGGCAACCGTGGCTTCTGGGTCTTCGTGAATGAGATTTTCCATCACAGCAAAGGCAACGGTGCCGGTGTTTCTGACTTGGCCTCTGTTGTCACGGGTGTTGGTGCTGATCTGGATGCTTTCCGTGAGTGTCTCAGCTCTGGCAAGCACGAAGATAAAGTTCAAGCTGACATCCAGAAAGCCAAGAGTTACGGCGTTAATGGTACTCCAGCAACCTTTGTTGTAGACAACCAGACAGGCAAGAGTCAGCTACTCGGTGGTGCTCAACCGGCACAAGCCATCATGGCGGTGATGCGAAAAATGATGATTGAGTCGCAACAAGACGACTCAGCGAACCAATAAAAACTTTCACATGTGAAAGTGGAGTGAGAACTGATGATCAAGATTACAACTAAATTGGGGTGCCTTCTGGCGGGGCTGCTTGTCCTGTCGGCTTGCTCAAGCGTCCCTCAGACAAGCAACGAATACACGAAAGCCCTGGATGATACCAAACAGGTATGTGCTGCCTGTGCTCTGGTTGGTAATGACCTGCTGGTTGCCCTCAACAAGTCATGCGACAAACCCATAACCCCGGAGACTCTAACCAGCGTCATGAACAGTAACTCGATGTTTGCCGCCATGATGGCAATTAACTCCATTGGTGGAACCGACCTTTATCAGGTTTACCGTGATGCGGCTATCGACACCCTGCGATGCAATGAGATGGACACTTGGCCTGAACGGACCAAGGTGCGTTTCCAGCAGCCCGACATGCAAAAGGCGCTGGCCTTGAGGGTTTCTGTCAGACAGCAGAATGCAAATTAACTTTCACATGTGAAAGTCAGGTCCCTCAGGGGCCTGATTTCACTATGAGGTGTACCAATGGAGTTACAAGAAGCAAAAAATGCTCTCGATAGCCTTCACCCCCACAAGGCCTCAGCCCCTTTGAGGCTTGTCATCCACCAGCCTGGAGGGATTGGTGGAACCCCTACCGTAGGGGTGAAAGCAATTCATGCTGGGTTTGATTGGGACAGCAACACCATCCTGATCTACCCGGAAGAGCAGCTCACCCGGTTGACGCCGGATGAGGTCGCCGCCATCACGAAGTCAGTATCGAAGGGACAGTCCTGGCATTCATATCAGCAGTTCAAGAAGTATCGGGAGCAGTTGGCCGAAGCCACGGAGGAAATTAATAGGCTCAGGGCTGAGCTGGGCAGGTATCAGAATAACGGGAGGGGGTAATGCTAAAACGCGGAATTATCAATCTCGCTGCTAGTTACATCATTGTTGATGCCCTACTCCGGAATGCAGCAATTTGGATCTTTGGCTTGTCCTTCTCCATTGGTGGCACTTACGTCGCTGGCGAGGCCAGTACATGGGGCGTTTACCTAGCCACTTCTGGTGCAATGACACTCTGTTCTGTCGTAACAGCCTACCTGCTCGTGACCTATCACCGCTGGGGGCTGATGACGGCCAGGGTCTGGCTGCTATTGAGTGCCTGCCTAAACGGCTATGCCGTCTATTTGAGCAGCCACAACATCCAGTTGGTGGTGGCACTGCTTTCCAGCCTGTTTATTGCTTTGTGGATGCTCAAGACCCTTGAGCAACCAGCAGTGAAGGGGACGTACAAGGTAATCGCTGATCTTCACCGTCAGCTATGGGGAATGTTGAAGGGACAAACACAATGACGACGAATACTCAAAACGCGAACGCCAACCAGGTTCGGTCTTTACGCGACATGCTTGTCCCCGCCCTGTTGTTCTATGTGGTGATGACGGCCATGTTTGTGGGTCTTGACGCATTCATGGATAAACCCACCAGCATGAACCTGCCATTTATGCCGTTCCTTGTCTCGATGGTGAGTTTTACCAGTGACGCACGTCGAGCGTGGGACTGGCGGAACGGGACCAAGGTTGTGGCCGTATTGACTGCGGTAGCCATGCTGTTGGCATTCATCTATCAACTCGCGGTCGGAGAGGTAAATCTCTTAGGGGTTGGTATATACCCGGCCACAGCCATCCTTCTGTTGGCAATCACCTGGGTGATTCGCGCTATCGGAAAGACGGCTCCTTTCCAGTTCCTGGGGAGACACCTGGCGCGGTTTGGTGCATCGAAGTGGGTCCAGCGTACCGCCGCAGTCATTGTGCTCGCGGGTGGCCTTGCCATCACTGTCTATGCCTACTGGCTTAACCACGGGAGCTGATGATGATCATTGCAACGAAGAGCGGCTTGCTGGTGGCCGCAGAACTAATCAAGGAAGAGGCCGGGTACTGGCTACTACAGCCTCGTGACCAAAAGACGCCGGTCAGAGTGAATAAGCAAGATGACAATAAACGCGCTTTCACGCATATGGGAGACGCCCTTCGCTGGGCAGGTGATCCTGAGCTTGCAAAGCAGTTCGATGCCGAGGGGGAAGAACATGCAAATTCGTGACTACATGACAAAGTTGTTTGAAGCATTTGGTGATGTAGAAGAAGTCACCCGAGAAATGCTTCTGGAGCAGGCGGAGCTCATTCATACGATCAGCGATAAGTGTCAGAGCACAGGCCTGTTTCTGGATAGTCAGGTTCGTTTCAACCAGTTCGTTCAAGAGATTGAGGCTGACGACAATGTAGAGGATCGGTTGCTTCATGCTTGGTGCTGGGTAATGGACCGAATAGTGAAGGCACCAACATCCTTTCACATGGATGGGGCTGTGATTTTGACAATGCCTCTGGTCGCCAGATACCTGCCACCAGTTGAACGGGAGCCGGAAACCATCGTGGTGAATCTCGATGAGGACTACAAGGCTCCTGTAGGCAACCAAACACTCTGCGAGCTCATTATGGAACGGAGGCATTGGCCGCAAGGTGCAACGTGCGCGACCCAAGAAGCGGATGGTGAAATCCTCTACTGGGACGCCCCGGTTCAGGTAGTAGAGGAAGGCAGAAAGGCCGCTGGCAAGCATGGCATGATGGCTGAAATAGGATTAAAGCATCAAGTAGACTTTTGGTTTTCTGACATGGCCGAAACTCGGCTCGCAACCGATTGGAACACCGCCGTCATCACACCTCACTGCTTGCTACTTTCCTATCTTGATGTGCTCCAAAAGAACAAAGTGCCGTTTGATGAGGGGGTGCGGCTCGCTGCCGAATGGGTAACGCAACTTGGTGGGGAGTCTCGTAAAGATACCGAGGAAGAGCCGGAAGCTGATGCTACGGTGCTTTCCCTTGGGCGAGCCACAGCTCATTGCTTTAAACCTTATCCGGACACACAAAATTTCTATTACGAGGCCTAAGCCTCACCCAAACAGGAGGATCAACATGCGATACCAGGTATTTAAAACGAAGGAAGGGGGCCTGCCGGTGTTTACTGCACCGTGGTACTGGTTGGCCTCTGCCATTGCTCACTGGTCATCTCTTAACTGGGATGCCTGTCGAATCGTAGACAGCAAGGCGGATAAAACAATGCTCTGCTGGGCCAAGGCTCTACCGGCTGCAAAAAAGATGGAGTGATTATGAGGTTCGGTTTTGCAAAAAAGACGGGGATTTCAGCGTTCCTATCAGCAATGCTGGTGCTGGCTCCTCATGTGTGGGCAGAGACCTTCACTGCAAAGGTTGTGGGGGTGTCTGATGGTGATACGGTCAAAGTGCTAACGGAACAAAGCTGCGATACCGGAAAAGACTGCCGGAGTGGCAAGATCCAGTACCGAGTAAGGCTCGCGGAGATCGATACTCCAGAGAAAAAGCAGCCATACGGCTCAAAGGCGAAGCAGGCCTTATCAGATCTGGTGTTTGGTCGAATGATCAAAGTGGAGCAAATCGACAAAGACCGTTATGGCCGCCTGGTTGCCAATCTCTATGTCGATGGCAAATGGGTCAATGCCGAAATGGTCCGTTCTGGGAGTGCGTGGGTGTACCGGCAGTACGCCAAAACACCGGAGCTGTTCAAGCTGGAGACCGAGGCCAAAGCCGATAAGCGAGGTCTCTGGGCATTACCGGAATCGGAGAGAACTCCCCCTTGGGAGTGGCGAAGAAAGCACTAACCACACCCCAGAGTATGCAGGTGTAAACAGTAACCAAGAAAACAAACAGGAATAACGATGAACAAAAGCGAACTGATTATGAAAGTGGCCGAAGACGCTGATATTAGCAAAGCAAAGGCCGAAGCTGCGGTAAATGCGCTGATCAACTCAGTGAAAGAGGTGCTTAAAGCGGGTGGGACAGTAGCGCTTACTGGGTTTGGTACTTTCCACGTTAAGGAACGCGCAGCGCGAACCGGACGGAATCCCCAGACTGGAGAGAACATCCAGATCGCGGCGGCCAACATTCCTGGGTTCAAAGCTGGTAAGGGGTTGAAAGACTCCGTGAACTAGATCTTAATCATGTGACACATGAATAAGGTTTACATAAGGCTCCTTTCGTGGGAGCCTTATTCATATCAGACATGAATAAGGGGGCGGAATGAGGTTGTCGTCAACTCAAAAGGACGTTTTGTTCATTCTATACGCAATTGAGGCCGGTGGAAAAGCCGAGCCTGTACCAGGTGTAAAAATACTGGAGATGATCAACTCAGCTCGCCAGAGCGGTATTCATGGAACGAACTTCCGAACGTCATGCCACACGCTGGTGGAGAATGGCCTGTTGAACAAGTACCGGAATGCTTCTCTAAAGCTGGCCTTTAGGCTGACCGACGATGGCAGGGAACGTGCAGGAGAGATATACCGCAAACGGCTGGAGGAAGTGCAAGATAAGTAATACGCCCCATAACGGGGCGTATCGAGTTAAACGGCAAAGCCGTAGTGGGTGCCGTCCGGAAGTTCAACATCGAGGCGTAGCTTGCCACCGGAGGCCTCAACGTACCGCTTAATGGACGACAGCTTGAGATCTCGTCCAGGTTTTTCCATCTCGGAGACTGTCGGCTGTCTCACACCCAGAGATGCAGCAATTTCCCCCTGGGTAAGGTTCATGCGATCACGAAGCTCTGCCAAGTGGATGTTCAGTAACATCTCAGTGGCCGCTTTCTGTGCTTTGGCAACAACCTCAGGCTTTTCTGTTGCCAGCATTTGGTCAAGAGTTCTTGCCATAACGTCACTCCTTCTTCAATTTATCCAAGTGCGCCGCAAACTCGCGGTCTGCAATTGGGATCATTACTTCATAAAACCTTTTCTCGTCCCCGGTCTTGTTACCGGCGCAGAGAAGAATCCCCTTACGCTTTGGATCGAACGCAAAGAATGCCCTGATAGGATCTCCTTTGCTTTGGACCCGCAGCTCTTTCATGTTGCTGTAGGATGAACCGTTAACAGTATCCGCGTATGGTCTCGACAGCATGGGACCTCTATCTCGCAGCACCATCATCGAAGCCAGCACGTTGGCTCTATCGGTATCATCCAGTGCATCGAACCACTCATCAAAGGTGTCAGTTGTCTCGATGACCCACATGGTTTCTCCTTACTTAATATAGGTGCAATCCTATATAGATTCAAACCTATAATCAAGAAAAATCGGCGGCTATGGGGGACGAAATGCCGGTAAGTAGTCATGTGACTAAAATAGGGGGTAGAATAGGCCTCAATATAGTCATGTGACTAAAAGGTGTACTGAATGAACAACCTGCCCCTACTGCTCGACGCAAGAGAAGCCATTGACTACTACCACCAGCATCCAGACATGACTGATGCAGAAAAGGCCTATGTGGTCGCGTTCCTAAGCGGAGAGGGGCGCTCAAACAGTCAGATCAGAGAGGAACTGGGGATTGAGAAGGTATACACGGTTACACACCTGAAACGCGCCGGTACGCTGTCGGAGGAAGAGCTCACACTCTGGCTCAGAAATCCACGCAAGATCACCCTGGGACATGTGAGAGCCGTGGCTAAGTTACCTATCAGCAAGAGAGAAAAGCTCCTGAGGGATCTCCTGCATACCAGGACACCGGTTCATACATATGAGGCGATAGCGAAGGGCAAAGAAGTGGATAGGGATGCTGACATTAAGCGTCTGGAAACCCTGATGAGCGATGCGACGGGTAGGCCCATCAAAATTCGCTATAACCCCGCGAAGCGCTCCGGGGAGCTGACGCTGGGATTCTTCACGCTCGATGACCTGGATGACGTGTGCAAGGCTCTGGGGTTTGATCCAAGCGAGCAGATGTAAACCAGAAAACTTTCACATGTGAAAGTCTTGCAAGGTGTCTTTTTATTGTTTACAGTATCATAAAATGAATCTGTAAAGGTGCGCGATGAATGTGCTTCCAACGAAAAGCTGGCCTTGGGCGTTATAACTCAACCAGACCTGAGTGGCTGGCGGCGTACCGAAACGCAAGATGTATGAGAAGCTCAGGTAAAGAACCTGATGCTTCTCTTTCCGGGATAGCTTGGAAGGCGCAACTCATTGTTGCCCATGAAAGAGGCAGAATTGACAGCCTGGCTGTCCCTTTGGATGCCAGATTGATAGCAAAGAACCTCATCGACGAGATCCTTGCTGAGGAGAACTGATGGACGAAAAAATTACCTACGAAGAAATGCTTGAACAACTCGACCAGAAAGGCATCCGCGTCACCAACGGGGCGAGACGGCTTTATGTCGCGTTGAACAACGGAGTCAAAGCTGAGGTGCTGGGTAACTGCGGTCCCGCCACAATCAGCTTGGTTGACGGGATGATTGTTGTGGAAGAGCAGACTCTCCACTAAGGGCAGCAGCATGGGCAAAAAAGTACACATCATTTGTGGAAAGTGCGGCAGTGACGAGATGAACTTTGTCATCAATGGACACTGTCCAGACGATCCCCAGAATGTTGCCAGTATGTCCTGCTCAAATTGTTGCGAACTGACAGGCATAGCCGAGTGGTCGGAATTTAATGGACGTGAGCTGAAAGGTGAAGCCGTCGCCCTATCAACACCGGCAAACGTGAATGCTCTTCTAGGATTGCTTCGCCAGGCGATGGACAGCGTTGAGTATCGCCTCTATGGCGGGGGCATGTCATTGAGCGGTAATGATGCTGCCGAACTCATAGACCTCCAGGAGCGAGCTGAGAAGGTCTTGTCTGTTCTTCGGAGTGATCAGCATGAGTGATTTATACGAACCGCTTGAGTTTGTGTTCTGCGGCTTTAGGAAAGGGGACGCTGGGCTCTTTATCTCGGTAGCCACTTTGCGCGATGGTGTTTTAGGCCGTGAGATGTATTTCTCAAAGGGAAAAAGCAAAAGGCGCTGGGTTGTCGGTGGCATTTACTCAGGGGCCTCGTTTTCGGACAACGGAGCAAAAGGTCTGGATGATGCTCATTACGTTAAAGCATGGGAAGTGCAAGGCGACAAGATAGAGTGGCAAGCAAAAAGCGAGCAAGCCGAAGCCTTGGCGCGAAGCGAGAAACTTGAAGCCGACGATAGGAAGCGCAATGAACTCGAAGAGCTGATGCTACCCATCAGGAAGCAATATGGGGCATTAACAAAGCGACGTGATAGGGCAGGGGCCGCAGCTCTTGAAGAAGCTGTCCTGAGAGCGCTGAGAGCGCCCATCAGGAAGGCTGAGGAGAAATAACCGTGGAGCCAGTCTTAGCTAAAGCATTCGCCGGTTTTAAAGTCGTAGCTGTAAGTGCCCATCAGATTGGCTTTTCGGCTTTTTTTGCCATTGGTGTTTGCTGGCGCTTTAGGGGTCGCAAGTACGCCATAGAACAGGATACCAACAAGTGCCGCTTGCCACGCGAAAACAGCAACCAGAATCCAAAAAGCAGCAGCCAGAACCGGCAGTTTGTGCAGAAGGTTGAGCACCGGCTTGGCCCAAATCACTGCCGGGATAGCCAGCACTGCGTAACCCCAGTTGGTTGCCTCAAGCATAGCCAGGCCAAGAACAACAACAGCCATCAGCGCGATATTCAGTACATGTTTCATGGTCATCTCTCCTTTTCAACTTACACTTTTATCCTATCACAGCATTAAAAAATGCAACTGTGAAAGGGCGTTTTTCATTCAAAAAGAGGTGACACTTTGAGTGCAATTATCAGCAAGTGCGGCATGTACAGATACCGTCTGGAAAGGGATGTGCAACCCGAAGGCCTTGTGTTCGGTTATTTTGGTGTAAACGGCTCTACGGCCACGGCCACCGAGGACGATCACACGGTCAGAAAGTGGATAGGGTTTACCAAGGTCAACGGAGGGAGGCGATTCATAGTCGGTAATGCTTTTGCTTTTCGGGCGACCGACGTTCGAGAGCTGGCTACGGCGGTTGATCCTGTCGGGCCTGAAAATGAAATCCACTTGGAAAGGATTATTCGGGATGCTGATGTCTTGGTGCCCTGCTGGGGGAGCCGAACTAAGCTGCCTAAGTCTTTGCATGTTCATTTGGACAGGCTTTTAGAGCAGCTCGTTGCATCTGGGAAGCCGGTATTGGCATTTGGCGTGACTGGTTCGGGGGACCCGAAGCACCCACTAATGCTTGGATATTCGACAAAACTTGTGCCCTGGGGAGGAAAATAATTATGTCGATGCTTGAAGCACGTTACTTCGTGGCAAAGATAAGCGATGCACAGGCCGTGCTCTGCGATGAGGAGCTGGCGACACTGGAAAGGCTGATCCGGAAGGTTGATGATGGCCGCAGAGCAAATGGCAAGAGCTCGCTTACTTGCGTTGTTGTCGAAGAAGATTGGCCGAACTGGCAGCAAACGGTTGACTCTGTACTTTCACTTGCTGACGGGAAAGACAACGATTGGACCAATGCCACACCAGAACAAATCAAGGCCTTTTGGGTCGATGACTCAGTTTGGAAAACTCTGGATGGCCGGGATAAATGGATTGAAGATCTCGACCTGCTGGTGGACGGTTCCCCGGTGGCTTCTGAGTGGGAACCTTTTGGCTTGGAATCAGGGCAGTCTGTCGTCATACGAGGCGGATGGATAGAAGGGAATGCCTTGAGTGATGATGGCGTACCGCTAGTGCAGGCATTCGTCGCTTGGAAACAGGGCCAAGACAACCACTAAAGGAAAATTACTTCGGAAGGGCGGCTATGGCCGCTTTCTTTTTAATATTTACAGTATCACATAATGATACTATGATGTTGTTAATTTACTTGGGGAGGCGCTTATGCTCACTGCTAAATGTATAGGGTGCGGATGCACCGATGATCACGCTTGTGTTGAAAACGGTCAACCGTGTCACTGGCTTCGCGTGAATAGAGTGGAAGGTATCGGGGTCTGCTCTTCGTGCCCGGATGCTCTCAATCAATTCGCATCGACCAGCCAGGAACAAGCAACTGGACAGGATGACTACCGGAACAGTCCAGAATGGAAGGATTTTTCATCACGCATTGGTAATGCACTATGCGGGGGCCGGAGCAAAGCAAAGTAAGGTAAAAACGGCTATGCCGTTTTTTATTTGTCTATTACGGCATCACATTATAAGCCTGTAAATGCTGAATCTGTAATTGCCCAAAATGGGCGTGAGCAGGGGCGGGGTGTGAGGTCGTTCTAAGGCAAAATACTTTGTACTGGCAGAACAAAGAAAGAATGAACTTTCACATGTGAAAGTTTTTGGGGTACGGGATGGAACAAGCAATTCAAAGTTACTTGGCTGACGACCGGCAATATCAAGACAGGATTACCGCAGCTCTCAGCCAGGTTGAAGAGAAAGGTGCAGAGTACGAAGCTCTTTGCCAACAGCGTGCTCAGTTGGGGATCTGGCAAAAAATTATAACGTTCTGGCAGTTTCGTCGAGACATCGCCGTTATACGTTCAGCACTAAAAGGCCATAACAGCGATTTGCGGTATTTGCGCCGTGGGAGAGACCAGCTCAAAGAGGGATTGGTTTCTCGGGCCGTGAAGCAAGCGATTGACGGTAGCCAGATTCTGGAACGAATCACCCAAGCTCAAGATAGGCTTGACGCCGCATCTCGACTCCACGAGAGCAACAAGCGACTGGTGGACATGGGGCAAAAAGCCTTACGTGAAATCAGTGAGGCCTCTTCCAGTATTTCATCAGCACAAACAATGGAGGTTCTCGACCTTGTGACTGACAACAAGGGCATTTCCGTCATGTCGTCGATGTCAAACTCCTCGGCCAGCAGTGAAATAGACGATGCGAAGAGAGCTGTGAAAGCCTTCGCAAATGCGCTGGGGGATCATCGTGACATTGTGGGCTCACTGCACCACTCAATGGCAACTGAGTTTATCGATCTGGGTATGGACTTTGCCGGTTTGAATGATGGTTTCGACTTTGGGAGCGTCTTCTCGCTGTTCAGCTTGTCGTCTGCCAGTTCCTCTCTGGACAAAGTAGAGTCTCGCGTTGAATCTCTGATGCCAGATCTAAGACGAGCCGCCTCCAATTCGGCAGCAGAGTATGCCCGTGTTAACGAAGAGTTCTTTGGCCTAAAACAACAGGCCTGTTGCCAAGTGCATGAGTTGCTGGTGACAAATGGTATAGACGTGTCAGTCAAGCGCGTTGAGTCCGCCGTGAACAGCTACAGAGTTGGAAGGTGATATTTACAGCATCATAAAATGAACTTATGATGTGAGGTGATCAACAAGTCGAAATTTATTTAAAGGATAAGCGATGAGCGATATTACACAGCAAATGGACAAACTTGAGATTCCAATCAAGTTGTCCTTTCCAGTCATCAACGTTAGCACTTTTGAGCTGGGCCGTGCAGAGAGCGTTTTCTCTGACATTGCAAAGAAAGTCGGCAAGCACTTTATTGTGATGCCATTCAAGAAGCTGCCCGATCCAGGCACGATGAAGGCAATGGTGGACGAGTCCAAGAAGTCCTCCAAAAACGGTGTTGTCGTGTTCGACACTTTCTTTTTCGACCGACAACGTGCAAACCCGGAAACACTCCCAGCCCTCAAGTCATCACTGACCTATCTGGAGAATGAGGGGATCAACTACATCATCGCTGGCAAAGACGTCTTCAATGAAGAGTTCGTTTATCACATCGATCTCCCGGCTATGAGCAATCAGGAAATCCTGAAACTGCTCCAGACCTGTGAAGATAACGTGAAAGATGGTGGAGTCTTCGAGAGCAACGAACGTGCTGTCATCGCAAACCACGCCCTGGGCTTGTCACACACCCAGATGAAGAACGTCTTCACCTATTCCGCTTACTTGAAATTCAAGGGTGAAGAATACCTGGGCGAGATCCGAAAAGAAAAAGCTCACATCTTGCGTGATGTCGGCCTCGATGTGCTTGAGGCCATTGATATTGGGAATGTCGGTGGGCTCGAAAACCTCAAGGAGTTTCTCCAGATACGTAAAGCCGGTTGGGACAAAGACCTTCCGGTAAAAGGTGTCCTTCTGGCCGGTGTACCTGGTGGTGGTAAATCGCTGACGGCAAAAGCCGCTGCCGGTGTACTTGGCACTACCTTGGTTCGCCTGGATATGGGCCGTTTCTATAGTAAGTATCTCGGTGAAACCGAGCGCCAGTTCAATCGTGCATTGCAGACCATTGAGCAGATCGCACCCGTTGTTGTGTTGATTGACGAGATGGAGAAGTTTTTTGGTAATGCCGATGGCGAACACGAAGTATCCAAGCGCCTGCTGGGCTCTTTCCTCTACTGGCTTCAAGAGCGCAAGAAGAAGATCTTCATTGTGGCGACGGCCAACCGGGTTCAGTCGCTGCCTCCTGAATTGATGCGAGCTGGCCGCTGGGACCGAGCATTCTTCATTGATCTGCCAAGTGTGGCTGAGCGCCAGAAGATTTTCGAGATCCACCTCGCCAAGCAGAAGGCCAACATCGCCGCGTTCGATATGCCTACGCTACTGCGTACCACCGAGGGATACACCGGGGCAGAGATTGAACAGGCCGTCATTGACGCGATGTATCTGGCGAACGCTCAGGACAAAGAGCTCAACAATGAAGCGCTGGTGGATGCGGTCACTCGCATTACCCCGACCAGTGAAACTCGCCGAGAAGACATCAACCAGATTCGCAGTTTGCGGGATCAAGGCTTCTATCCGGCCAATAACTTCGATGTTCAAGAGCAGAATGGCTCTGGACGAAAACTCGCCATCGAGGACTAAGCGATTAACTTTGTCATGCCGGAACACGGCATGACCCCCGAAACAACTCAGGAGTGATGAGATGAGCCATATCGTAAAAGGCAAGGTGCAGGTCGCCTACAAAGACAAAGAGCTGCTGTTGAAGGCTCTGGAGGGAGTTGGCGTCGTTGTTGAAAACGAAAAGCTATACCGCGTGGGCGCTGGCTACACCTTCGAGAAATACCCGATTGTTCTGATCGACCAGAACAACAAGGAGCACCGGATTGGCTACAAGGAAAAAAACGGTGTTTGGGAGCAGTACCAGGAAAACTACGGCTCTTATGGCCGCTGGACGCAGCAGGCAAGCAGCAAGGTGCAGGATCGCTACATTGCCTTCCACTACGAGCAGCAGTTGAAAGAGGAAGGTTTCAGCGTGACGGTGAAGCAGCATCACGATGGCACTTTGGAACTGGAAGCTGAGGAAGCTGTTTGGTAATAGCGCCAAGGCAATCAGATTAGTTGAACTTAACGACGAGGTGACAAAGTGAAAAAGGTAAACATCAAGATCAAGGGCGGCAAGATTGCTGCCGATTTCACGGGGTTTCAGGGTAAGACCTGTGAAGCGCTGGAGCAGCGTATTCGCCCGGAAGAGCTCGAAGTCGAAGAAAAAGAGCTGAAACCCGAGTACCACTTCAATGCTGGTCAAACCCAGCACGAAACGGAACAGAACGAATGGTGATGAGAAGGACAGGGCGCGTCCCCCTTCTTTTGCTGGTTGGTCTCATGGTCGCAGCTCCTGCGGCCTTTGCCAGTGACTTTGTGACTGGCGTAATGGTGGGGCAAATGCTCTCAGATGACTCAGGCAGCAAGAAGGTAGAGGACACTGGCCCGGAGAGCAAAACGGTCATTGATTACCATGACGGTCAGCCAGTTGTGACCAAAGTGGAGGCCTTCAAAAGCAATAAATGGCGCAAACTGGATGGCCCTCAGGGCGGCTATTTTGTTTGCCCAGGTGAATACCGTAGCTATTCGGGAAGGCTGCGTTGTCGCGTCCATGATGACGGGCTCAATGGCTTTATGGGCGGTATGACTGATGCTCAGGAGCTACCGCTCCAAGAAGCTCTGACCAAGTTGGAAGGTAAACCCATCTCCCTGCAAACCATTGAAGTCCACGGGAACAACCTGGCAGTCAAATACCAGTTAGCACCACCAGCACAAACGCACGTCAAAACTCAGGACCTGGGGGTGGTTAAGCAAGATGGTGAAATGCAGAAGGTTGCCAGCCAACCACCAGCGCTATCCATAGAGACTGCACCAAAGAGTGAACCTCCCAAGCAGATTGGTGCTGCACAAGACACCGACCGCAATACCAGTGCGTTTCAAAGTCCGTTCGAGGAGGTAAGTGACTCCATGATCGGTCTAATGGATAGCTCTTTCGTCAAAGTCATAGCGGGGTTGATGCTGGTGTTTGGGGTTGCTAGTGGAATTATGAGGCAGAGCCCATCAGGAATTGTGATGGGGATAATGCCTGCAATTATGATCATGACCGCGCCAACGGTTATTCGTACCATGTTCGATACAGGCGCGGCCAGTACCAAGCCAGTGGAAGATAGCGGAAGCTCATTTCCTTTCTTCTTGGTGGCAATAGTGCCGGTGCTGATTTTCTTTGCCTATAGAGCTTTTATGAACAACCGGAGCGACTCCGAAATTGATGAGTTGTTAAGAGAAGCCCGACGTGCTGAAAGGGCTGAACGACCAAGCAATGAGCCTCCCTCAGTGGATGAACTCCGTGAGCGCCAGCAACAAAACCCAGAAAGAGAACCGGTGGTTGTCAGCTCATCAGCTCCGGCACCAAAGGTGCAAAAGGAAGAGCCAATCGAAGTACAGCCAGGCAAGCGCAAAATTATTTTGGATTAGTGGGGTAGGTTATGAGCAAAAAGCGCATCGTAATCAAAAATGGTGAGGTCTGCGGGTTTGCCGATGAGGTTTCCTTCAAAGGCCTTGAAGTGCAGGAATACAGTAAAACAAGGGTTTCGCGCATCGTGCCGACGAGCGGCATTCTAATGATTGCGTTCTATGTTATTCGCGGACTTTGTTCAGACGAGTCAAAGATTGCGGCATGGACTCGTGTTTGGCGTTGCCAGTGGAAGGTGCTGATCGACGGTAAAAGCTATGGACCATTCAGCAGTCGTGCGGATGCTATCTCGTTCGAGAAGGACGAGATCTACAAACAAGGCAAATTCTTTGCCGATGCCACTCACGAGGCGGCAGTATGATGACACGGGCGGCTATGGCCGCGCTGTTATCCGCGTTGGTAATAGGCCTTGTGTCTGATTTGTCCGCACAAGAGCTGGTGGTAAGCCAGGTGGCTATAGACAAGTCCACTGAGGTGGAGAAAGAAGCTACCTTCCACAACCGCAAGTGGGTGTTAAGGACGGGGCAGGTTAGTGGATTCTTCATCTGCCAAGGAGATAACAAAGACATTTACTACCGGCATGACAGGGTGGGCGCTCACTGCCAGAAGACATCGACTGGGTGGCGCAATGTACTGGGTCTCAGGGACGATGTTCCGGAAGTTGAGCTGAGCGTGTACCTGGGGACCGTTGAAGGTGTCCCCGTGAAAGTCCTTCATCAGGAAGTGGATGGTTACGATCTGAAAGTGCAGTACAAGGTTGCACGTAAAGGGTCAGCAAATGAGTGAGAGTGTGCGTCGGTCAACGCCGATGGTAAAGATTAAAATCCTGCCGAGTTTCGTAGGGGTTCCCTTCCCGTCGGTGCTACTTATCGTTGCGGGGCTCCTTAATGGCCCTTTGTGGGGCTTTGCCGCATTCGTCTTTCATATCGTCATCAAGCGGTACATCTACAGAGAATACCGGAGGTTGCCATATCCGATGCCAACCGGCTCAAGGCCTATGGATGAGTTGAGCGAGCTCCTTGTAAAGGGGATACCGGAGGAATTTTTCCGGCGGCTTGACGCAGCTTGCAGCTCTGATGCGTCAGTACAAATAACCTGCCCAAAGAAATACCGGCTGCTCAAAATGTCGTTGAATCGCTATGCCAACCGCGCTGGTTGTTACCCGCAGTTCCGGGAGGGGGATGAAATAGCGATTGAGGTAACAGAGCAGAGACCAAGAAAAGCAGGAGCAGGGAAGGGCTTTCCAAGTATTCAAGTTCTGAAAGCGTCAGAGGGTGTTCTGAGTGAACCGGAGCAGCCTATCGAAATTCAGAAAGATAAGCGCAAGATTATCTTGGATTGAGGTGGGTTGGAATGCGGTCATTTTTATACAGAATATTGCTTCTTTGCTTCGTCATTATCGTCCAGATAGGGCTAATCGCCATTGATGCGAGCCCGTTGGTTGTTGCTATGTTCCTCTCGCTAACAGCTTTAGTCGCTGGGGTCTGGATGGCGTACCTTCATTCCCGATTTTTGATGGCGGTGACTCCAGTAGTTATCTCTGTGCTAATGGCGACCCTCGCCATGAAAATGTTTGAGCCGAGACTCTTTGTTTCTGCCAGCGAAAAAGGCTGGTTCCCTTTGTCATTGTTCGTCTCGATACCGTTTTACTTCTACTTGAGTTACTTGCTTGAGATAGAGGAGAAGAGACGTACATTCCGGGCCAATGTGATTGGGTTTTTGCGTGGAGTTTCGGAAGAGATCCGTCGTTCAACCAGAGAGCATAGAGATCAAGGTGAGATAAGACACGGTGGAACAGAGCTGGGGAGTATTGACGAACTACAAAGGGGCGAGGCCAAAGAGCCAGAAGTCATCAGCTCTACATCGGACCAGAAAGAACAAGGCACTCCCAAGCGAGACAAGAGAAAAATCATTCTGGACTGAACATGGAACAAATCAGAAAAGGCTTAACCCTCGAATACGCAAAAGAGAAGCGTGAGAAGCTCTTGGCGGAGCTCAAATCAGATGAACACTACAGCCAGACTGAAACAGTAGCCTATGGGCACCACGACCCGCTCAGCGTTCCTGTGGCAGCCTGCGATAGTTGTCATGGCCGGGCGCAAATGCAGAAGGTTATAGGTCCTCCTGTGCGCTGGAATATGGTCTGCCTGGGTTGTGGGAAGGCGATCCAACAAATCCAGAAACGACCGTGGCAAGCAGCAATGGCGTGGAACCAAATTAACTTGGGAACACAGGACTACAGACAACTGCCCCTCTTTGGACTTGGGAGTCTGTCTCCTGAATCAGCAAGACAGAGAATGGTGGGAATACGCAGGAACCTGGAGCTGAGAAAGAGCCTCGCCGGTATCGAGAGGACGATAGCCCACAAGGAAGGTCAACGCCCACCAGGGAAAGAGTACCAGCAACGACTGGAAGCATATCTGCAATGGGCCATGCTGGCGCTGAGGTTGCTCAAAGTCAAAGCAAGTTAGTGGTGAGAAGGAAGAGAGAACCCGGTACTGTAAAGCGCCGGGTTTTTTATGCCGCCCTGTTTACAGTATCAAAAAGTGATGCTATAAAGTGAGCAAGTCACAAGGAGAACCAACGAATGGCTGTTATCAACTCACTCCGCGCTCTCAAAGGCGTAACCGCCCCCGAAGAACTGAAAAAAGGGGATGGATTCACTATCTCTCCTCAGCTTCTGCTGGAGGAAGAAGGGTTTAACACCCGTGGCGCTTTCTGCGAGGACTACTACGAGCGCCCGGACATCAAAGCTGGTATTCGAGTGCTGGCCGATGCTTACAAGCGTGGCGACTATGTTCCGCCGATCATCGTCAAAGTTATCGACGGAAAGGTGTATGTCCGTGAAGGTCATCGCCGTCGCCGCGCCATCCTGCTTGCTATAGAGGAAGGTGCCGACATCCAGTTCGTGCAGGTCGTAGAGCACAAGGGCGATGAAGCCGAACAGAGCCTTCTGATCGCCACCAGCAACGATGGGCTCCCTCTTTCTCCACTTGAGCGAGCCGTGATCTACGCTCGGCTTGCAAACTGGGGGTGGAGCGACCAGATGATTGCCCAACGTGTTGGCCGCTCGGCTGAGCACGTTCGTATCGCCCGTGCCCTTTTGGAGATGCCTCTGGAACTGAAACGGATGATTCAGGAAGGCTCTGTGGCTGCCACCTACGCTCAGGAGCTCTACAACGAGCACGGCACCAACGCTGTTGAGATCCTGAAAAAGGCGCAGGAAGAACAGGCCAGTGGCAATGACGGCAAGAAGGCCCCGAAAAAACTGACCAAAAAGTCTGTCGAGAAAGGTCCCCGCCTGGGCAAAAAGGTGGTTGAAGCCATGCACCGAGGCGTGAGCTCTATTACCAGTCGTCTGGACAACATCAAGCCGAACGATGACGGTGAAACGTTCACCCTTACCCTGAGCCGGGAAGATGTTGATGCGTTTCAGGAGCTGAAAGCCAAGCTGGCGGAGCTGGAGCCCAAAACTGACGAGTCCAATGAAGACCAGCAAGAGCTGGATTTGGCGGGTAATCAGTAATGGGGCGCTGTACTGTTGAGGATGCCATCCAGTTGCTGGAAGGGGGAACCATTGTTGCGGTCGTACCGGCGTCATCCGGACCAGATACGCTGGTGGTTTCCTCTATCAGGCTTGAATCCGGACTGACAGTACAGTTTTCCCCTCCAGCGGCAGCCAGTGTCAGTGTTCAGCTCGCGGAGCTCGATGATGAACAGTGACAAGAAATCGTCTGAACTAGCCAGACTGAGGCGTCAGCATCAGCTAGTTTGCTCTGTCATCGCAGCCTTGCTCATCTGTGCAGGTATATATGGGACCGTTGCACGTTTGGGCTTCATCCTGATGGCGCCATTGTTTGTTATCGCCTTAGGTGTGTTAGTCGATGCGTTCCTGCCAAGGGTAAGTTGGTTCTTCTGTGTGCGGGACGTGAGAGACATATTTGGGTGGAGAAAACGATAGTGGCGAAGTTGAAGGTTTATGGCGGGATCACTTATGGGGCCGAGGGGCAGTTCAGAACTGTCGTTGCGGCCACAAGTAAGAGCAAGGCTGCTTCAATTCTGAATATCACGATTTACCAGATGAATAGCTGGTGGACGGAGACTTTTAACAAGTACGAGGTCGAGGCGGCGATGTCTGAGCCGGGGGCTATTTTTTCAAAGCCTCTCGATGGCAGAGACCCATTTGTAAAGCAGGAAGGATAATTGTGAGAAGTGTTTTTGTATGGTTGAAGGCCGGGGCAATACTGGCTTTCCTATTCTTCGGTATTGCTGGTGCTGTCAACCGGGTCTATTGGGTTAACAGCCAAGGTTTGAGCCAGGGGTCGATGTCATCCACATTGGTTAAAGAAAAGTTTGGCCTAGACCTTGGTGCAATGTGCCGTTATGACAAACCCCAGCATGTCGAGTTCAAAGTCCTTCCTGATCAGACAATCCAGTTCCGCTGCTCATGGTTTGAAGGTGGCGGATTAACCTGGTGGCCTTTCTACACCGAGCATGATGTAAAGAGCGCCGAGGCGACCTCTGTGCTCAATGACATATTCCAGGGTACGGAGGGGCATGATGAGTAGCCAGCTAGAACTCTTTCATGTCCAAGAGGCGTATGCCAAGGCCGATAAGCCGTTATCGAATGAGGAGCTCTACGATTCGGTGGCAGAGCTCGCTGGAATCCCGAAAAGCGCTCTGAATGAACAAAGTGAAATTGGCAAGGCAAAGGTCAAGCGGAGCAAGCTGAAAAGACAGATACGCTGGTATCAGCAAACCCTCAAGTCGATGAACCTTCTCCAGAAGGTGGACGGCGAGCGGGGTGTCTGGGAGCTCTCAAGCAAAACCAAGAAGGGCCTGCATGAAGCGCTAGGTGGCGTTCGACTGGTCGCTTATTCAACAAATCTTGGGCTGGCGGTGTGGTCAAACAACAAGAGCTTTTTCTCTGACCTCGATGAGCCGGTGCATCTGTGTGTGACATCTCCGCCGTTCCCGCTCCGTATACAGCGTGGCTATGGAAACGTTGATGAAGCCAAATGGGTGGATTTCATTACTCAGGCACTCGAACCGATAGTCAAGAACCTGGTGCCAGGAGGAAGCGTTGTCCTGAATGTCAGCAATGACATATTCGAGGCCAAGAGCCCCTCCAGATCTCTCTACGTTGAGCGAATGGTGCTGGCGCTCCATGATCGGCTTGGGCTCTCTCTCATGGATAGATGGCCGTGGATCAACCTGTCAAAACCACCAAGTCCGACCCACTGGGCTTGTGTGAACCGTTACCAGTTGTGTGCCGGGTGGGAGCCTGTTTATTGGTTCACCAACGACCCTGACAGGGTGCGTTCTGACAACAGAAGGGTCCTGATCCCTCATACAGAGAAACATCAGAAGCTGATGGCCCAAGGCGGTGATAACAGAGTGGTCAGTTATGGTGACGGGGCATATCGACTGAGAGGGAACGCATTCTCTAACGTCACGGAAGGACGGATACCGAAAAACGTTATCCAGCGCGGCCACCGTTGTGCGGATACTCTGGAGCTTCGGAGAATCGCTAGAGAACTGGGGTTGCCACCGCACCCGGCAATGTTCCCAACAGACATACCTGAAATGGCTATCCGCTTTCTGACGGAAGAGGGCGACCTTGTTGTTGATCCGTTCAGTGGGTCGAATAAGAGCGGGTTGGCCGCAGAAAGGAATAACCGGCGCTGGATCGCCTGTGACATCATTCTTGAGTACATTCGCACCCAGGCGGAAATGTTCACCGGCTTTGATGGATTTTGGATGAACCCGGCCATAGCAGCAGTGGGCGGGGGAGCGTTGAATTAAGAGAACAATGCCCATGAATTTAAGTATTATCGCAAGAGTCTTGCGCCAATTGGCAATTATTTTTGTCCTCTCCGTGCTTCTTGTGGCCGGATATATCTACTATGCCGGTAAACAACATCAGCAGGCAGCAATCAACTTTTGGGGTGAGCAATACCAGCCTGATGCCATCTCGACGCAAATTGATTGGGGGTTTATCGGTAATTGGGTTATTCCTCGCGGGGGGCCAATTATTTCTCCGGGCATTGCTGGAGTGTGTCCCAATACACCACTTCCCGTTGTGCCTCTTAAAACTGGTCCTGATGGCCGGGGTTATGTTCTCTGTGGCATTGGAAGTGAGGCTGTCGCTACCAGCTTTGATGTCAATGACATCCAGGATGAAGAGATACGAAACACATTAAAAACGATGTTTGAGGAAGAATTTGAAAAAACTGTTAAGGGGGATAAATGGACACTCAAGAACTGAACCACATGATAGCTGAGGCCTACAGCCGGGATTTGCAAAAGCCTGAGCTGGTATCGTTCAAAGAGGTGAGTCGCTGGGGGCGTAAGTACGGTTTCCCCGTCGTATGCACTCTGGCCGATGAAAGTGAAGAAAAGCAGATTCACTGGGCTGCCAGTTTGCTCATTCAAGTAGCCGGTACTTGGCCGCGAGAAGATATGCCGGAATTGCTCACACCGGAACGGGGCTCCGCGCTGTTCAACGATGCGATGCAGTTATTGGCGAATGGGCTTGGAGCAGCAAATCAATTGCGCTGACAGCACAAACCTTGTCAATAAGCGGCCTTCATGGCCGTTTTTTTGTTTAAAGTTTGTTTTAACAGAACCATAATTAGATATTGCAGTATCATTTTATGATCGCTACAATCTTTCACATGTGAAAGTTTGGGGGTGGTCTTGATCACCTGCGAGAAACCAAAATAGAGGTGGGTATGGCAAAAGTAATCAGCTTCGCCAACCAGAAAGGCGGAGTGGGTAAGAGTACCCTCTGTATCCAGCAGGCCTTTTATCTGGCGTTACAGAAGAAAAAGAAAGTGCTGGTCTTGGATATGGATGGTCAGGGGAACACGTCCTCTCGACTGGCCCCCAGACGAGAGCTTGAGGATGGTGACTACGAGCCCATCCTCACTGGAACCAAAACCGCAGAGCTGTTCGCTTACGAGCTGGACGGCATTGAGGTCATGCACTGCCCTTGCGGTGCAGACCTCATTCATACGCCGAAGAATGACCCGGATCTGTTTGAGATGGAGGCTGTGCCTCTTGACCAAGCCATGAATCCGGCTCGCCATTTGGCTGAGCTGTTTGAGAACTACGACTACGTGCTGATTGATTGTCCGCCTAGCCTCGGCAGAAAGCTGGTGGCAGCGTTGGTGATGTCTACCCATGTGGCATGTCCGGTAAAGCTCTCTGGCTTCGCTGTGGACGGCGTAGAAGGTCTCCTGAACACGATTATTGGTGTGCGCGAGGCATACAACCAAAATTTGGAGATCCTGGGCATCGTGATCAACGACATGGACCGCTCTGTCAATCACGACAAAGCCCTCAAGTCGCTGGAGAACACAGTTCCGGATCTGCTGTTTGAGAACAAAATTATGCACCGGCCTCCGCTCGATACGGCGACGACTGATGGCATCCCTGTCTGGGAGCTTCGCTATGGACATGTCGCGGCCAAAGAGGTTGAGGCGGTGTTGGAAGAACTATTAGAGAAGGTGGGCTAAGCGATGGCATTGAACAATTTAAAAGGCCTGTCCGAACTTGCTAAAGCCGCCAAAGGCAAGAAAGGCAAAGAGGTTCTTACCGTACCTGTTGACGACGTTGTATCCAAGGTCCAGGTTCGTAAGCGCTTCCGTAACATTGAAGAGCTGGCGGCAACCTTGCTGACCGAAGGGCAGCAATCTCCGATCATCGTGTTCCCGAAGAATGAAGAAGGCAAGTTCGTCATCCAAAAAGGGGAGCGGCGTTGGAGAGCGTGTAAACACGCTGGTATCGAGACCATTGACCTGGTGGTGAATGATAAGGTCCAGAACAATTTGGACGAGACTGCTGGTGAGCTGATCGAAAACATCCAGCGGGATGACTTGACTCCGGTAGAGATTGCCGAGGCGTTAAACCTGTTTATTGAAGAAGGTTGGAAGCAAAAGGATATTGCTGATCGGCTCGGTAAGAATATCACTTTCGTATCTACGCATCTGTCGTTGCTCAAGCTACCTGACTGTGTGCGTGAGTTATACGATAATGAAGTATGTTCTGATACAGAGACCTTGAATAACCTTCGTCTCTTGTTCGATCTGAATGAAGAAAGATGTCGCGCCGTCTGCGCGGTGGCTATGTCTGACGGGATTACTCGTAAACAAAGCCGTGAGCTGCTGAATGATGCCAAACGTATCAAAGACGAAATGGAAAAAGGCCCACTGACTGGCTCCCACCAGAATGATGAGCTTGGCGCTGGCAACACCGACGAGCAATCCCTCAACTCGGGTGGGGATGGTACGTCGGAACAAACCGGGAATGACGACCTGAACCTTGCCCAGGAGGAACTGGAAGGGGGTAAAAATTCCAATGGTCAGGACGATGATGACGAAGACCCTTTGCGTGATGAAGAGGGTGAGCACAAAGATCCTGTCAAGCAGCCAGATAACAGCGGCAAGGACAAAGATGAAGAAGGCGGTGATGCTCTTCCTCCTCTGCCGAAGGACAAGGAATGGAAGAACGTCCGGGCTGACAGTTTGATTTTTGCTGTCAACGTTAACCTGGATGGCGAGACCAAACGTGGAGTCATCATGACCGACCGTGTTGCTCTGGTTCCGTCTACTGTCTGGGTTAAAACGCTCGATGGCGAAGGCAAGGAAAAGCATGTTCATGTGCCTGTGTCAGACATTGAACTCCTGAGTGTCGAAGGCTAATAAAGGAGGCCCAGCCAAAGAGGTTGGGCCTGTCAAGAACAGGTGAATATGAAGATCTCACAGGACATGAAAAGAAAATTTGCTTTGGTGAATGCCCTGTCTAAAACGGAGAAGCCAAGTCTCCAAGACCTTCACAAGGCAACAAATATTCCTGAATCAACGATCAAGAGACAGTTGTCTGCCCTGCGTGATGAGTTCGGAATGAATATCTTGTTCGTCAGGGAGTCTACCGGCGAACGAGGTGCCACCGGCTACTACATGCTGACAGACTGGGGGATCTTAGACAGGTCTTCGTTCTTGAACCGGTACGGAAAACTGTAAGGTGCCATAGAGCAGCGCATTGAATGCAAAACCCGCCAATCGGCGGGTTTTTTTATGCTGCCACGGTAGCGGCGGTTGCTGGAGGTTTTTCGGCGTAGTAGGCGATGTTCTTGGTTCGTCTGCTAAGGGTGTCTATGCCGACGATACTCAGCGTTTTGGGAGTGGTATTGCGGGACTCGAAATAATGGAATAGCTGGATCATGCAGCACTTCACCATCAACGGATCGATGTCTTCCAGGTAGATTGAGGCTTCTCTCAATGCTTCGGGACCGTGGTTCTCGATCAGGTTTTCCATCCAGTGAATGGCGTTGATGCCAGAACCACAGCAGGGCTCATAAAAGTCTGCCGAAGACTGTGAGCCAACAATGAGTGACATCAAGCGGCCAATCTCTGGAGGAGTGGGGAAGTAATTGGTGCCCTTCTTGTGGAAGCCAGACATGCTTAGGACGTAACCCAAAACATCGCTGGTGGGGTCGCGCTTAATGGCGGCAGACAGGACGTGAGAGAGCTCGAAGGCGACCGGCTGAAGTTCTTCCGGGATCTCCTCCTTGGCTGGGTATAGGCCAGTCTGCAAGTATGCCCACTGGTCAATAAAGGCCTCAACAAACCGAGATGTGCCCATTCTGTATCGGGACTGCTCGATGAGAGATAAAGCCTTGGATGTAAGTTGCTGTGTTTCTGGTGACATAAGCGCTCCAGTTTGTTCTGACGAAACATTCAAGAGGTAGAAACGAAGAACCCCGCCGAAGCGAGGTTCTTTGCTTTCCTGCCTGATCGCCTTAATGCCGAAGCAAAGACGTCTTGATAAAGTCGGGGCAACCGGACATTTCCCGGTCGATGAAGTCCTGACGTTTCGCCAGCGGCCATTTCATGAACGCCGCGAGCGGGATGCGCTTATTCGTGTTAGTATTGCCTTGCAGCATAACAAAGCTCCTTAATTGCTTGATTGTGTTGTAAGGGCTGCAACGAAGGTCGAAGAGCGATGCGGCCCTTATTTATGATTATTACAGCATCATAAAATAATATCAAGAGACAATAAAACGATACCAAGAAACAAAACTTTCACATGTGAAAGTCTCCCCGCTGTCCACCTCGCACACTCCAAACGCCCAAACGCCCAAATAACTTGTCTATCTGCCCAAAATGGGCGCGTAAGCGTCCGATAGAAAGTAATTGTTAGTGAGATATTGACTACACGGAATATGGCTATATCATAGAATCATAAAATGATGCTGTAAAAGTGATATGTATGCCAAAGCAAGCAAATCATCTCCGTTTGAAGAAACCTTGCGCCAACTGTCCATTCCGGAAGGAGGGCGCTATCGAGCTGGCCCCTGGGCGATTAGAAGGCATCATCAACGACATCGTTGAAAACGACATGACGACGTTTCATTGCCACAAGACCGTGCACTCAAAGTCAGGTGGTGAATGGGATGAAGAGGGTAACTATGCACCTTCGGGACAAGAGTCGATGTGTGCCGGTGCTGCGGCTTACTTGATGAAAATAGGCAGGCCGACAGTGGCTATGCGAATTGCCTTTGCGTTTGGTGATGCAAAGGTGTCCGACTGGGACGAAGCTCAAGAGCTGGTTGTCGAGCCTTTGGTACAAGGGGACCGAAATGAGTAAGCGATATGCGGTAGTGCCGCATCCGAAACTGAAACGAGAGTACAAAGGTCGGCTGGTCAGAACTACTCGGGTACTAAAAAACGGCTGGGGGTTGATCCCTCTAGGGGCTGTGGCAACGGTCACGCATCAGTCTCCCAAGGGATCAGAACTGACCTTTGAACCATGCGACTGCTGCGGCCTGAAAGCCATTATCAGTCATGTAAGCATGGACTCCATTGAATTTATCGAACCGATTACTGAGGAAGAAGATGGACGAGAACAAGCTCAACATTGAAACGGTCGATGGGCACAACGAGCTGGTAGTCAGCTTTTTGTCCAGAATGGTAAGCCTGAGTGACGAGGAAAAGCAGACAGTATTGTCCTGCCTTCCGGACACCGGCAAACAAACAATCACCCAGCTCTATGAGGCGCTGCGTTCTCAAGGGCACCAGGATCTTGCAGAGAAAGTCGAACCATACCTCCAGCAGGGGGTGTTTGGGCCGATCTTCGATAACGCCAAGTCCAAGGTGTTCGTTCGGGACGAAGCGCCTTTTTTCCTCATGGATGAAAATCCTTTGAACTGGGATGACGCTAAAGCATTCAATCGCCTACGTATGAGTACGACCTGTGTTCTTGGCCGTGGCGGCTGGACTATCGGTGAGCGCTTTGATGACCGCTTTGATACCGAGGTGGGCGGAACACAGCTTATCGTCACTCAGTCACTCAACGAAAAAGGTGAGATTGAAGGAGGACTTCCTACCTCGATGTCGCTGAATGACTTTGCTGAGTTCCCTAAACAGCCAAGGCCTCCTCAAATAGTCGATTACCAGGAAGACAAGCGATACACGCTTGAGGAAGCGGAAGCTATCCCTGAGCTCGCACCAGTGGTTCAGCGTCTGAAAGAGCGCATCGAAGAGTATGAGGAGAGAAGAGCCCATGATTGACCTGACATGCCGCCTTTGTGCTGGTTCCGGTGTTTATGACTTTTCCCCTTCCAAAGAAACCTGCGGTATGTGCCAAGGGCATGGGAAATTTGTTGACGCCAAAGCAATGCTGGTGGCTGCCATCGAGCTGGCAAAGAAGCAACGCGAGCCTGTCATTGAAGTGGTAATGGGGTTGGTGCTCCAGGGTGTGGATGTTAGAGGGAAGGAGCCTGGAGAGCGGTTCAAGGCTGCTCAGGCCTTTAACGCCCCAGGGCACAACCTATTACGATACGGGTGGGATGCTTGGGAGCTCTATGCCCTCCATGAGGGTGTAAGTCCAGAACTTGCATCGCTTGGCCGAAGTGTGATGCGCGAGTGGCATAGCCATTCATGGGGCCGGTTCAGTGGAGAGGTAGGCTTTAACGCCGCCGAGATCATGATCAAACAGGCCAAAGACAACCCAGAAAAAGCAGAAGAGCGCTGGGCGTTCCTGCTTAGTGAAGAATGGATGGTGGAGTAATTGTCGTGACAGAACAAACCAATAAGAAATTGATGCTGGATGAGTCTCCAGATATGCCCCTGCAATTCAAGTGGAGAAAGTTTGGTGGTGCGATTTTTACTGCCACGCAAACAATGGAGCACGTCAAGGAAGGACGTAAGCTCGGGCCGACTCCAGCAGGGATGCTACCTCAAGAAGTGTGGCTGAACCGCCTGATCGCTATGGAAGAAACCCTGCCACGAGGGAAGTTTTTTGACAGATTCCGCCGCCGCGACAAAAACGAGCAGTATGACTTGGCCGCCGATCATCTCCGTCTTGTCGGACAGAAAAAGCGATAGGGGGATAGATGAAAGCCCAGGCATACCCACCATCAGTCATTCGTAAAGGCGCTGTGTTGTACGCAGCCCTTTATTACATCTCTGATGATGATAAAGCAAAGGTCGAGGTTACAGAGTGGATAGTTCGCTCTATTCAGAAACGACGCAACTCAACCAGCGATCAACGCTATGTCAATCTTGCCCAAAAGTTAGATGGGATTACGTGGGGGAAAAGGTCACGGAAGAATGGGGACTTTGGTTGGTTGCCATCTATACCGAGCTGGTGCTTGAAGCAGTTCCGGGAAGGTGGCGAATTGCCTTTTGGCGTTTATACGACGCGACTGGCCGCTCTCAAGTTTGCGAAAGTCAGCTTGCAGGAAGAGGTCCAATATTGCGAGGCCGAGCTGAAAAAGGCTCAGACAGAAGAGGATACTCAGGAACTCCAAGAGGAGCTGGCGGAGAACCAGAGACTTCTGAAAGCTGCTGGAGCAATGGTGAAGCGCGAGCAAAACAAGAAGAAAAGAGGTTGACCAATGTTACCGATCGTCTCCCCCTCCGTAGTAACCAAACAACTTGCGTTCAATCGAGTAGGCGATAAACGCAAGGTTAGGGTTTCGTCCAACTTTTTGGATGTTATGGGGTTCAAGCCAGGTATGGGCATCGCCGTTGAGCCAGGGGAGGGGATGGGCGGTTTTTCGGTGATCCCAGCGACCGATGAACTACAGACACACCAGGTTTATCAGCGCCGGTATCAACCAAAGAGTCGCTCCAACAACCCGCTGGAAACCGTTATTGAGTTTTCTGGACAAGGGCTCATAGATAAGTGCTTCCCTCGCTATACAGAGCGTTTCCACGTCGAAATGCGAAAAGGTCGAGTAGTCTTCACTCCCGTCGCAAACAGAGCCTTTGCCATTGCTGATCGGTTCAGAAAAACCAGCCCTTTCCGTGCCTTTGTGGCATTGACTGGCGGGGTAGACATTCATGTTATGGAATCGCTTGGCTGGAAGGCTGAGATTGTTTTGGAACATCGTCCAGTTGAAGCCAGAGACAGAGCATCCGGGCGGAACCTGAGTGAAGTACATGCGCTCAATACGCTGGTGAACAGCTCCCCGCGTATCCTGCTGAATGAAGACATTCATCACCTGGAGCTGGATCGCCTTGGAGCCTTGCTGGCGGAGTGCCCACCAATTGGTTTGGCCCATTACTCGTTGGGGTGTGATGACCACTCAAACGCCAAAAGTCCAAGGGACAAAGAGCGTTCTCTTGAAGATCTCTCCACCATGCTCGACATGGTTTACCCGGCACTAAAACAGATCGAGGTCGTGAACCCTGCCGTCGTGCTGGTGGAAAACGTCCCGAACTTCAAAGCATCCGGAGCCGGGGCGATGATGGGAACGACACTGCGGCGGATGGGGTACTTCCTCACTGAGATGGTCTTGAACGGTCTGGATTTCGGCGCGTACCAGGGGCGAGAACGCTATTACATGGTGGCGTCGGTCTTCCCTGGGTTCGTTCCACCGAAACCTGAGCAGAGAGCTGGTGGACGATTGTGGCCGGTGATCGAGAAGCACCTCGGGGATTGTGCAGACGTCACAGCGTTGAAGTCAATTCAGGCCAGAGAGTCAACTTCTCGCAGGATGCCTGCGTTCTTGACGAGAGAAAGCACCAGTTGCCCGACCATCCTCAAGTCTCAGGATCGTGGGGTAAAGGATGCAGTGTACATCCAAGACGGTGGCCGCATTTACAAGCCATCGGTCGATCTGGTTCAGGAGTTGATGTCGATACCTGATAGCTTTGATATTTCGTGGATGGCAAAAGAACAAGCGACAGAAACACTTGGGCAGAGTGTGGATTACAGATTGCATTCAGCGGTCATGGCCGCAGTTCGGGATCACCTGAATGTGAATTGCGGTCGCCATACCGTGGTGCAGCACGGTATCAGAAGTAAGGAAGGTAAATAATGGCAGTCATTTACTACGGCGAGGGAACCCATGACGCCGGTTTCGTCGGGTTCCGTGTCGCACGAACAGTTGGGGTGGCGGATGATTACCGGCAGGAATACTTCTCCTTGAGAGAGTATTCCTACGCAACAGCTCACCGGCTGGCCTACAGCTTGGACCGAAAGTGGGAAGCTGAGGCAGAAGAGGTGAAGCGTCAGAATAAGACTTGTAAGCGGCGACGCAACTCCGGGCCAAATATCATTGCTGAGGGGCTGAGGGCTTATATCAGTATCGAGAACCGGAGCCGGATGGGGGTGAAGAGAACCTACTTCGCACCTTGTTTTCTCGTCACAAAGCCAGGCTACGGCAATGGGGATATTGTTTTCAGGATTTCCACTCATGGCTACGCAGAAGCCTACGAAAAGGCGGTGGAAAAATATTGTGAGATCCATGATTTGACGGATGAGCAGTATGTTGAGTTGCTTGACCGTATGCCGAGTACAGAGGTGTTCACTGGATACCTGCTGAATGCTCTTTTAATACGCGGTCATCGCGCCACAAAAGCTGAAATACTGAGTAAGCTGGGGGCTGCGAAGAATGAAGATGACATCACCAATAGCAAAGGGAAAAGCGGCCACAACAGAGTGCGTTGCCCAGAGTATCGGTGGGCGCAATAACAGCGCCAGATGTTCAAACCATGTTTTATAGCAACACCTCTTTGGGGGCGGAATTATGTTTTTTGATAACAAAGTAGAATCTCACTCGCTCGTAATGGGAGCCAGCGGGAAGGGCAAATCGGTCTTGTCCGAACAAGTGCGGAAAAACGCGAGGCTGCGCGGTGATCTGCTGGTGGATACTGAGATGTACCGTGAAGGTCGAGGGTTGAAACCATACGAGCATGAGTACGCTCGTCGCTTAGTTCTGGGGCTAAGTGGACCGTTGCCGCGTGAACTGCGTGGGAAGCCGGTGACGGTTATCTCTGATGTGTCCAGACCAAAAAAGGTAAAGCGTCAGCCAAAGCAATTTGTTAAGACCGTAAATGGCGTCACCCTTGAACGCCAATTGGTGGCAGATGCAAGAGACCAGTTGGAAATGCAAACAGGCGTCTGGCTCAAACAACCTCAGCTCATCGAGCTGATGGAAGAGTCGGGCATAGACGAAACTCTAGCCGATTTTGGTGAGGCTGAAACACAGATCCGAGAAATGCTGGCGGATGCGTTGGCGATGAAACTGGTAGGGCGCTCATGGCCCAAGTGTGGAGCCCTCTATAACGCGGCAGAAAAGTCCGACGTTAACTTTTCCTCCGAGCTTGATGCTGCGGCAAAAGAAGCTGGATACATGGTTCGCTGAATGGGATTTGGTGTGGACAAGATAGATCGGCAAAGTTGGCTCGTTAAATTCAGGCGAGCGAAGTGTCAGGACACTTTAGACACGATGCGGGATGCGGCCATTCGCAACTATGAAGGGAATATTCGTGTTATCGCGGATATTGTATTGGCCCATGAGGCGAGAGAGACAGAAATTGAAAAAGGGATGTTTTGTCTAATAGTTAGATAGTCTGATGAGCTATCAGGTGGTGATTATGAAAAAGAGAATACTTCATCTGCCCGTAAAAAAGATTTACTTCGATCAGATCAAATCTGGAGAAAAACCAGATGAATATCGCCTCGTCACAGACTACTGGATAAAAAGACTAGAGGGGCGCGAGTATGATGAAGTCCATGTTAAGTGTGGCTACCCAAAGGCTGGAGATATGTCCAGGATAGAGATTCGTCCTTGGCGTGGCTTCTCAAGGAACGTCATAACGCACCCGCACTTTGGAGATTATCCGGTTGAAGTATTCGCCATCCATGTGAATTGATTTTGGTATTCTGATTTAAAACTATTGTAGCTCAGGTATCAAAAGAACTTGGGTAATTAAAGATAAGGGGCCGACGGCCCCTTAATTGTTTTAGTTTGTGAATATTGAACAATCGAGGTGGGATAGCGCTTGTTCGTAGCTACCTTTGTTGTTCGTCTTACGCAGTGCCACCAGCTCAACAATCAATTGGCTTAAAGCCAGTGATTGAGGCTCCCAGACGCGCTTGCATTTGTCAGCCATGTTGGCATTTACGTCTGTAATGACGTAGAGGAAATCAGGGACGTCTTTCAAGGTCCCCAGGCCTTTTGCCATATCAACAGCCTCAGGGTTTTGATAGCTTCGAGTGGCGCTCAGGTCATCGTGGGAAATATAGCTGGCAGATGTCTCAGCGAAACCTAACACCATGCCTTTTCCTGCGCTTTTTGCAATGGCCGAGCCGATAGCTAGAGTTGGCATGATGGCCTGACCTATTTGGCGGGTAGATGCAGTTGCCAAGCCTGAGGCGATGTTCTTCCCGGCATCTTCGGCAGTGGCAGAGCTGGTTGTGAGCATCGCAGTTAAAATGATTTTTCCAAACATACTTAATTCCTCTATCAATCCATAAAGTCCGACTTTTTGAAGGGCATAGTGCCTTTGCAATCGGGATACGCTGTGCAGCCCCAGAACTTAGAGGCTCGTTTCTTGCCAGGGGCTTTTCCTTTCCTGAGACGCATCGGGCTACCGCAATCTGGGCAGTCTGGACAATCCTCCGCCGCGATACGTTTCTCGGGTTTCCCTCGGTTGTCTGGGAACGTCTTCTTGCAAGCCTCGTTCTGGCAGCCCCAGAAAAAACCGTTCTTCCCTTTGATCCGGTGCATCTCTCCACCGCAGTTGAAGCATTCGTGTGAAGGAGGCTTCGCGCCCTCGAAGGCTTTAGCCATCGCGCCACCTTCTTTGGTCAGAACCGGTGCGGCCACTTTGAGCTGCTCAACCATTTGGCAGATCCAGGTGGAAATCTGCTTCATGAAGACAGACATGTTCCCGGAGCCGGAGGCAACTTTCTCAAGCTCCTGCTCCCAAGCCGCAGTCATGCCGGGTGATTTGATGGCTGGTGGAAGCACTGCTATAAGCGCATGAGCCTTATCAGTTGCAAGCAGTACCTTTTTCTGACGCTTGAAGTAGCCTTTATCAACAGCGCCCTGGATGATGCTTGCGCGTGTTGCTGGAGTGCCTAAACCGGCTGTGTCTTTGAGGATTTGTTTGAACTTCTCCTCAGTCACGAACCGGGCAATGTTCTCCATCGCGGCAAGCAATGTGGCTTCGGTGAAGTGCGGTGCTGGCCGCGTCATTTTGTTTGCCAGCTCGGCCCCATTCAGCAAGGCAGGTTCGCCCTGGCTAACCCTGGGGAGCTTCTCTTGTTCAACCGGCGCGTCGGTGTCTTCCCCCTCGTCCTTGGGACTGCTTTCACTATCAGAAGCAAACAAAACCTTCCAGCCTTGTTTGGTAGGTGTCTTACCAGCGGACGCAAAGAGGTGACGCCCACACTGCACCTCGATGGAGGTTTTGGTGAACTCGAACTCGCTGTAGAACTGCGCGATGTAGAAACGACGGATGGCGTCGTAAAGATTGAACTCGATCTCAGACATGGCACTGATGTCTGTTCTGGCCGGTGTTGGAATGATCGCGTGGTGCGCGGTCACTTTGGCGTCATTGAATACCCTGGCCTTGCGATGAGGATCTGCGCCAGCCACCAGCCCAGAGACGTTCTGATCGGACAAAATGAGCGCCTGGAGAATGTCCGGAATGTCTTCCTTTTGGCTCTCGGGTAGATAACGACTGTCAGTACGAGGGTAGGTGGTCGCTTTGTGCGTCTCGTACAGAGCTTGAGCTGCATCCAGTACCTGCTGAGCTGTGTATCCCCATCGTTTGCTCGCGTATTGTTGCAGCGACGTTAGATCGAAGGGGAGGGGGGCTGACTCTTTACCTGGTTTGGTTTCTGCTTTGCTGATAACAGCATTGGCACCATTGACCTGGGAGGCTACCTGCTCGGCATAGGCCTTATTGACGCACCGGCCTTGCTCGTCACTGCACTCTTCTGGTGGTATCCATTGGGCGGCAAACTGTCCATTCTGTACGGACACGTTCACACCCAGAGTCCAGTATGGTGAGGGGGTGAAACCGGCGATCTCTCGGTCCCGTTGACAAACAAGAGCGACGGTTGGGGTGATAACCCTGCCAACGTGAAGAGTGTGGTTGAAGCCGACATCTCGGGCCAGCACTGTGTAGAGGCGGCTCACGTTCATGCCTACCAACCAGTCAGCGCGTTGCCGTGCCAATGCGGCGTAGTAGAGTGAGACCGTATCCTTGCCATCCTTTACGTTGTTCAGCGCTTTCTTGATGCTTGACTCATCGAGAGCCGTCAAACAAACTCGGCGAATAGGGCCAGAGTAGCGGAATCGATCCAGAAGCGAACGGGCGATAGCCTCACCTTCTCGGTCGTAGTCCGTTGAGATGTAGATGGTGCTCGCCTTTTTGACCAGTCCCTCAACAATTTTGTACTGTTTGAACGCACTCTTGCGAACGTTGTACCGCCATGACTCTGGTGCAATAGGGAGGGTCTCCAGTGACCATGACTTGTAGCGTTCGTCATAATCGTCTGGCATATACAATTCCAGCAGGTGGCCGAACGCCCACGTAATAACGCGGTTTCCTCCATCATGGAGAAATCCATCACCTCGTTGGGAGGCCTTCATTACGCCAGCCAAATCTTTTGCCTGAGAAGGCTTCTCGCAGATATAAAGGTCCATTAAGCAGCTCCTCTCATCTTTGATTCCAGATTCGCCAGCTCAGTCCAGCTTTGAGCCAGACCTTTGACTTCGGGGTAGTCTCTGGAGAGGTTTTCGAGGACTCCAGAAATGACATAGGCCGCTTCGCTGGAATTACCCCTCGAACCGGCCTCCTGGAGCATGATTAATAAAGCGTCGAAGAGCTCAGCCTTACGGCCTAGCTCTGTCTGGTTTCTTATTTCAGAGCTTTGCATGGGTTCACCACTGAATAGGGACGCACGGACTCGCGCACAATGCGGCGATCTGCGTCAGTTACAGCCTGACTGGTGCAAAAGTGCGTCCAGGCATTCAGATAATCTTTATAGGTGTGGGTAGGTGGTATGCAGCCGGTTACAACGTCCTTGGGGATGTTTGTGGTTCCCTCGGCTTCCACAAAGCGCCAATCGTGCTCGTCCATACCTTTGCCACCATCGCAATAGCGTTCCCAGCGTGACAACTCGTACAGCGAGTAGCCTTTGCCTTTATTCATGGACTTGAAGGTATTGATGGCTTCGTTGACATCCCCGTGCTGTTTGATCCCTGCTGGAGTTTTATCTGAACCAGCGGAGTCATCTTTGACCTTGTTCATCGTTGCGCTGACATTACCGTCGCCCAGCACATGGATATAACCAGGTTGACGTAATGCAGCACCACCGCGCCCCATGTTGTCCCATGCCATCGACAGTTCCCGGCTAACTCGGGCAGGTTTGTCATTTTCGGCAGGGGCAGTCTGGGGCTGAGGCTTTTGCTCGGGGGCGTTAGAGGCACACCCGGCCAGAATTGCCACTCCCAGAATTGCTATCAGTTGTCTCATCGTGTCGTTCCTCATAAAAAATTGTCGATGAGCCCATTCTAAAAGGGGGGGGATGGAAAGCTGGTTTCTCAAACTGCCCAAATTGGACAGATAGGCGTGTGTGCGATCTAAAGGTGTTTTGAGAGCATGTAGCGACGAGAAATACGATAGGAATATGGTCAACCTACATGCTGAAAGCCCTTAACAAGTTATTTGGTGGGCGAAGTGGAGTGATCGAGACCGCGCCGAGCGTCAGAGTGTTGCCGCTTAAAGACGTGGAAGATGAAGAAATCCCTCGATACCCACCTTTTGCCAAGGGCCTGCCAGTGGCCCCACTAGACAAGATACTGGCAACCCAAGCTGAACTGATTGAGAAAGTGCGGAACTCTCTCGGTTTCACTGTGGACGACTTCAACCGGCTTGTTTTGCCGGTGATCCAGCGGTATGCCGCGTTTGTTCACCTGTTGCCAGCTTCCGAATCACACCACCACCGTGGCGCTGGTGGTCTGTTCCGACATGGGCTTGAAGTGGCCTTCTGGGCAGCTCAGGCATCTGAGTCAGTTATCTTTTCCATCGAGGGGACGCCTCGTGAACGCCGTGACAATGAGCCGCGTTGGAGACTGGCGAGCTGTTTCTCCGGGCTGCTGCATGATGTGGGTAAACCGCTCTCGGATGTGTCCATTACGGACAAAGACGGGTCAATCACATGGAACCCGTATTCGGAGTCACTTCATGACTGGGCACACCGTCACGAAATCGACCGTTACTTTATCCGGTGGCGCGACAAGCGACACAAAAGACATGAGCAATTCTCGCTGCTGGCGGTGGATCGAATTATTCCGGCTGAGACTCGGGAGTTTCTGTCCAAGTCTGGCCCGTCCATCATGGAAGCGATGCTGGAAGCTATCTCAGGAACCAGCGTCAATCAGCCTGTGACCAAGCTGATGCTTCGCGCTGACCAAGAGAGCGTCTCACGGGACCTTCGCCAGAGTCGTCTCGATGTGGACGAGTTCTCCTATGGTGTGCCTGTCGAGCGGTACGTGTTCGATGCCATCCGCCGCCTGGTTAAAACCGGAAAATGGAAGGTCAATGAGCCAGGCGCGAAAGTCTGGCACCTCAACCAAGGTGTATTCATTGCCTGGAAACAGCTTGGGGACCTTTATGACTTGATCAGCCACGACAAGATCCCCGGTATTCCACGAGACCCTGACACACTGGCCGACATTCTCATCGAACGTGGTTTTGCTGTACCAAACACGGTGCAGGAGAAGGGTGAACGTGCGTACTACCGCTACTGGGAAGTTTTGCCTGAGATGCTCCAGGAGGCGGCGGGATCGGTGAAGATCTTGATGCTCCGACTCGAATCAAACGACCTGGTGTTTACGACTGAGCCTCCTGCGGCTGTTGCTGCGGAAGTTGTTGGTGATGTTGAGGACGCTGAGATTGAGTTCGTTGATCCTGAGGAAGTCGATGACGACCAAGAGGAAGATGTGTCAGCTCTGAACGATGACATGTTGGCCGCAGAGCAGGAAGCAGAGAAAGCTCTAGCTGGTCTTGGCTTTGGTGATGCGATGGAGATGCTGAAAAGCACCTCAGATGCTGTCGAGGAGAAACCAGAGCAAAAAGATGCTGGATCAACGGAATCATCTAAGCCTGACGCTGGCAAGAAGGGTAAGCCGCAGAGCAAACCGGGCAAAGCAAAACCGAAGAGTGATACAGAGAAACAACCCCACAAACCAGAGGCAAAAGAGGATTTGTCCCCTCAGGACATTGCCAAAAACGCACCACCTTTGGCAAACGACAATCCGTTACAAGCACTCAAGGATGTTGGGGGTGGACTGGGGGACATCGACTTTCCGTTTGACGCATTCAGCGCATCGGCAGAGACAGCCAGCACTGACGCAACAAACTCAGAAATCCCAGATGTGGCAATGCCCGGAAAGCAAGAGAAGCAGCCAAAACAGGACTTCGTTCCACAAGAACAAAACTCCCTGCAGGGCGATGACTTTCCAATGTTCGGTAGTTCTGATGAACCGCCATCATGGGCGATTGAGCCGCTCCCTATGCTGACTGACGCACCAGAACAAACAACACCAGCGCCAGCAATGCCACCTACGGACAAACCTAATCTGCATGAGAAAGACGCAAAGACCTTACTCGTTGAGATGTTAGCCGGGTACGGAGAAGCATCGGCGTTGCTTGAACAAGCGATCATGCCTGTTTTGGAAGGTAAAACGACGCTGGGCGAAGTCCTATGCCTGATGAAGGGTCAAGCCGTCATTTTGTACCCGGATGGCGCTCGGTCGCTGGGTGCGCCGTCAGAGGTTCTCTCGAAGCTGTCCCACGCCAACGCGATTGTTCCAGACCCGATTATGCCAGGTCGCAAAGTTCGTGATTTCAGCGGAGTGAAGGCAATTGTACTGGCGGAGCAGCTTTCAGATGCAGTCGTAGCGGCCATTAAGGATGCCGAGGCGTCAATGGGGGGATACCAGGATGCCTTTGAGCTCGTCTCTCCCCCTGGCTTGGATGCAAGCAAGAATAAGTCTGCACCGAAACAACAAAGCCGAAAAAAGGCGCAGCAGCAGAAGCCTGAGGTTAACGCCGGTAAACCCTCGCCTGAACAAAAGGCGAAAGGTAAGGACTCCCAGCCACAGCAGAAGGAGAAGAAGGTCGATGTTACTTCTCCGGTTGAAGAGCCGCAGCGCCAGCCGGTCCAAGAAAAACAGAACGTGGCTCGCCTTCCTAAGCGGGAGGTTCAACCAGTGGCTCCTGAGCCCAAAGTTGAGCGTGAGAAGGAATTGGGACACGTCGAGGTGCGAGAAAGGGAAGAGCCAGAGGTTAGGGAGTTTGAGCCGCCTAAGGCGAAAACAAACCCGAAAGACATCAACGCGGAAGATTTCTTGCCGTCTGGTGTTACGCCTCAGAAAGCACTCCAGATGCTCAAGGACATGATCCAAAAACGCTCGGGCAGATGGCTCGTGACACCTGTCCTGGAAGAGGATGGCTGCTTAGTAACCAGTGACAAAGCCTTCGACATGATTGCCGGTGAAAACATCGGCATCAGCAAACACATCCTCTGCGGGATGCTGAGCCGGGCACAGAGACGGCCTTTGCTCAAGAAACGTCAGGGAAAACTGTATTTAGAGGTAAATGAAACATGACAATGAGTTATGACCCGCTCGCCTACGAGATGCCGTGGCGGCCCAACTATGAAAAAAATGCTGTAGCAGGCTGGCTTGCCGCCTCCGGCGCGGCTTTGGCCGTAGAGCAAGTCAGCACGATGCCTCCGGAGCCCTTCTATTGGATGACGGGGATCTGTGGCGTGATGGCGATGGCTCGTTTGCCAAAGGCTATCAAACTTCACCTGCTCCAAAAGCATTTGAAGGGGCGTGATCTGGAGTTTATTTCTATTGCGGAGCTCCAAAAGTACATCAAGGACACGCCGGACGATATGTGGCTTGGTA
Organism: Providencia sp. 21OH12SH02B-Prov; assembly: GCF_027362595.1. Taxonomy (NCBI): domain Bacteria; kingdom Pseudomonadati; phylum Pseudomonadota; class Gammaproteobacteria; order Enterobacterales; family Morganellaceae; genus Providencia; species Providencia sp. 21OH12SH02B-Prov. The sequence goes on along the minus strand of NZ_CP114797.1, from coordinate 15,728 downwards.
GTGGGTTCCTGTGGGAAAACCGCCATGCCCAGCGCGTGTTTGAGATCCTGAAACGCGACTGGACTTCCATCGTAGGGAGAGAGTCCACGGTCAAAAAGGTTGTCCGGAAGATACAGGGTAAGAAAAAGGAGCTGCCAATCGGCCAGCCCTGGATTCACGGGGTAGAACCCAAAGAAGAGAAGCTGATGCAGCCACTCAAGCACACTGAGGGGCATTCGCTGATCGTTGGGACCACCGGCTCGGGCAAGACCCGTATGTTCGACATCCTGATTTCACAGGCCATTCTGCGTGGGGAAGCCGTGATCATCATAGACCCGAAAGGGGATAAGGAGATGCGGGACAATGCACGACGTGCCTGTGAAGCTATGGGGCAGCCGGAAAGATTCGTCTCATTTCATCCAGCATTCCCGGAAGAGTCGGTGCGTATCGACCCTCTGCGTAACTTCACCCGCGTGACTGAAATTGCAAGTCGTTTGGCAGCGTTGATCCCGTCCGAAGCAGGGGCCGACCCGTTCAAATCATTTGGATGGCAGGCACTGAACAACATCGCTCAGGGCTTGGTCATCACTCATGATCGTCCCAACCTGACAAAGCTCCGCCGATTCCTTGAAGGTGGCGCTGCTGGCTTGGTCATCAAGGCCGTTCAGGCTTACTCAGAGCGAGTTATGCCCGACTGGGAGGCAGAAGCAGCGGCTTATTTGGAGAAAGTCAAAAACGGTTCGCGTGAGAAGATCGCTTTCGCGTTGATGAAGTTCTACTACGACATCATCCAACCTGAGCACCCAAACTCTGATCTGGAAGGCTTGCTGTCGATGTTCCAGCACGACCAAACCCACTTCTCCAAGATGGTGGCGAACCTCCTGCCGATCATGAATATGCTGACGTCCGGGGAGCTAGGCCCTCTGCTGTCTCCAGACTCATCTGATCTGAGCGACGAACGCCAGATCACTGATTCCGCAAAAATCATCAACAACGCTCAAGTTGCTTATCTGGGGCTCGACTCCCTGACCGACAACATGGTTGGTAGTGCTATGGGGTCCATCTTCCTGTCAGACCTGACAGCGGTTGCCGGTGACAGATACAACTACGGCGTCAACAACAGACCCGTAAATATCTTTGTTGATGAGGCTGCTGAGGTGATCAACGACCCGTTCATCCAGCTCCTGAACAAAGGTCGCGGTGCGAAACTTCGTCTTTTCGTTGCAACTCAGACTTTTGCTGACTTCGCAGCTCGACTGGGTAGCAAAGACAAAGCGCTCCAAGTGTTGGGGAACATCAACAACACGTTTGCTCTGCGTATCGTCGATGGTGAAACACAGGAGTATATCGCAGATAACTTGCCGAAGACCCGGCTCAAGTACGTCATGCGGACTCAAGGCCAGAACTCGGATGGCAAGGAGCCCATTATGCACGGAGGCAACCAAGGCGAGCGTTTGATGGAGGAGGAAGCTGATCTGTTCCCAGCCCAGTTATTGGGAATGCTTCCGAACCTGGAATACATAGCCAAAATTTCAGGCGGAACAATCGTAAAAGGCCGTCTGCCCATATTGACCCAGTAAGAGCAGAGCTATGTGTGACAAGAAGTATAGAAATTACGAGGTAGCCATCATGGTCGATGTGAACCCTTTCGACAGGGTTATGAATGAATTGAAAAGTCGTGGCCGCAAGAACGCTCACATCCTGAGCATCCTCCAATTCGACTGGCCTGCATCGGAGGCCATCATCGAGAAGCTGAGCTGCTACATCACAGACGGGATTAAGGCTAATCAGGAGCCTGTGATTTACCCGATCATTGAAGAAGCTCTGCATCGCTACAGCCAGCTCGTGTTTCATGAGCAGAGAGAGAAATATGAAGACCCGGCCAGAATTGGGGCATTTCTGGAAACCCTGATCACCGAAACCTGCCGGGCGTTGGAAGTGCAAATTGTCGATAGTGGCGGTGATTCATGGTCTGTCGATTCAGGAGAGTCGTTCTCACTGTGGCTTTCTTCCCATCCAGGAGAACTATCCATTAACCCGCAGCCCCATGAGGATGAGACCTCTTTGCGTGGCTTGCTGTATGAGCTCATCACCTGTGAGAGCGTGAAAACTGTTTTAAGGAGAACCGACTATGAAGAAGCCGTGGTTGCTGGTCGCATGGCTGCTGGTTATTGAGTTGCTGGCAATATTGCTGCTGATCCCTGGCGACTGGACAGACAGAGCCATCAAAAGGGAATCCGAGCTGGTGGAACAGAGTCTTGGTGTCGAAGCAAGAGACTGGATACAGAACAAAGCATCTACCTGGTTCAGGTCGAGCGTTATTGATTCAGGATTCTATGAGGGGATGTACCAAACGCTGATCCCATCAGAAGAGGAGCGCCAGAAGTCCAAGGGGATGCAGGACATGGGCAAGGGCTGGTTTGTGTGGGTCAAAGGCCGCATGGAAGCCTTTGTCAACGTCATTTACCAGTTCTACACAAGGTTGGCACTGTTAGCCGCGTGGGCTCCCTATATGCTGATCCTGTTCGTACCTGCGGTATATGACGGGATGATGACATGGCGAATTAAGCGGACCAACTTCGATTATGCGAGTCCGGTTCTCCATCGTTACAGCGTTCGCGGAACGATGTACCTGATGGCCGGATTGTTCATCGCGTTCTTCATCCCCATAGCGCTCGATCCGGTTGTCATCCCGATGACAATGATGACGTGCTGTGTCCTGGTTGGCCTGACGTTCGGCAACCTCCAGAAACGGGTATAGGGAGGGAGGATGAGCTACTCCGTTATAAATCAAGATGGGGTGCATCTGTGCGACATCCCATTGAACGTCTACCAGGTGATACGTCGCCAATCCTTGTCTGCGTTGTGGCTTTACTGGGCGCAGAGCTTGAATTTGGTGAAGGTGCTCATTGCTTGCGTCGGAAAGATGATCTTTGTGATGCCGGTAATGTGGTTCTGGGTGCTGGTGGTGTGCCGCTTGGTTGAACCAGAACGTATCTCAGACGTGTCAGGACTTATCTCTCCGGACGTGATCGGGTGGGCCGCTGGTGCGGCCATCACCCTCATTATCTTTTCCGTATTTACACGCCCAGCGTTGTACGGATACCACAACTTTTTCAAGCAGCATATTTGCTCAAGAGTAAAGCAAGTAACGCCGGAACTCAGAACAGTCACTGGGCCACTGTTCTTTTACCGAAACGAAATTGGAACGATATAGAGAGGAACCATGAAAGTAACTAATAGACTCCAACTGCTGGCACTGGGGCTGTGTATAGCCGGTACTGCCATCGCGGCTCCTGATGTGCTCAATGACGACGCAAAGCTCAAGAACCTTGAGAAGGTGTGTCCCGACTGTCAGATGGTGGCAAAAGATGTACTCAATCTGCGGGTTGAAAACTGCCAGCTCAAAGACACTTCCAGTGCAATGATGATTGGCACCATGCAAAATGACCCTATGTTTTCGTTTATGCTGGCTGTACACACAGCGGCAGGCTCGGAGGCATACAAAACGGTAGTTGGTGCCGCTGGCAACCATGTTGACTGTGAAAACCCGTTGAACTGGATCAAGCTGACCCAGCAAGCGATTAAAGGTGGCAAAGTCTAATGCGTAAGAGAGATTTCTTTTTTGGAGAGGTGTATGAGGGGAGTGGAGGAGCCACTCTACGACTGAGTGATATGGAACCATTGGCAAGAAAAGTGTCGGCAGAGTTCTTCACTGCACAACTGAACCGTATACTGAAAGAGCATGACGGTCAGTTGACGCTCAGCGATGGAACGTCGTACCCCAGCTTTTGGAGCTTCATCGACAAGGTTGATCCAGAGCAGGTTGGTTTCGTGGAGATCTACGCTCGGCAGGATGTTAACGATAATGTTGAAGCGACACTGGCGTGTGACATCGTTTTGGTAAATGGTGTGATCACCGTTAAACCTCACTGGTGTGCTTACAAAGACATCAGGGCTGACGAAGTGATTTCCACCTTACTGGTGCCTTTGCATTTGAAGGCTCTCCAGGGTAAGGCTTACATTCGCTGGGATGATGGTGAAACCGAACCTCTGTTACAAAACGACGACTATCAGGCTGAACTTGAAAATGTGTTTAGTGTTTCCAAGTACCCATCAGCCATGAGCTGGGGCGATACAGCAGACCAGAAGGTTAAGCAGTACAAGATGGACCTTGAGTGCGCCACAGATGTTGGTCGTCGAGGTGTCTCATCAGAGCAAGCATGGGATGCTTATCGAGAACTCCGTTACAATAGAACAGTGTGAAACAAGCGGCCATCGGCCGCTTTGAACTTTCACATGTGAAAGTTTTTCGCCTCCCGCTCTTATCATCTCCTCGAATAAACCTCCATAAAGTGCCCAAAATGGGCCGTAACAGCACTGTTCCTAGATTGATCAATTAAGAGACGATTACTCCGTGATGACGACAAGTTATTTGGAGGGTCTATGTCCGCACAAGCTCACGTCAGAGAAAGCGAAAGCTCATCTGGTTCATTCATCTCCTGGCAGTTCCTTGTCTGGCAGGTGATGTTCGTTATAGGTGTTGTTGCAGGGATGAACCTGGAACACGCATTCAATTTTCTAGGTTAATGGGAGGAAGTGTGAACCTTAATAAACAATTTTTCTGGTTTTTGATGAACGCGGTGCTGATGTGCATCTTCATCGTTCCAGTGGCCGTCGCGTTTTGGCTGTCTGCTTTTGCGGCAGGTTTTGACTGGAGTCAGTGGGTTAAGTTGGCTGCTGATACGGCCAACAGAGCTGCAAGTGACCCGGCCAAGGCTCTGGGCACGGTTCAGACCTACTGGGGCATTCTCAGCTTCTTCCTGCTGGCGGCGTACAGTCTGATGTTCAAGTTTAAAGCCAATGCTAACAAGGAAGTGAAAACTCTGGAGGTGGCCCGACCAGCCAATGAAGTTAGCGTTGCGGCTTCGGAAAAACATTCGGAAGCGGTTCCTCAAAATCAATAACCGATCCAGTAAACGCAAAAAAGGCGGCTTAGGCCGCCTTTTTTTATTTGTCGCTGGAAGTGCCCGAAAAGGGCGCGAAGCCGTGGCAGAAAATCAGTGACCCTGAATGAGAATACAGGCCACTAGGAAAAGAAGAGGGTTGCTATGAAGCCTGTAAAGATACCGCGCCGGGTCGATGAGCCCCCGCATCTGCTGTTGTGGAGCGCAGATGAGTTGGCCCCGATGCTTTTGGGGCTAACGATAGGGGTCATCATCGGTAAGGCTCTGATCTGCTTTCTGGGGGGGTTACTTGTAACCAACCTTTATCGCCGATTCAGGGATAACCATCCGGATGGATACCTGCTCCACATGATCTACTGGGCCGGGTTCATCATGACCAAGGCCAAATCTCTCAAGAACCCGTTTGTCCGGAGGTATTTGCCTTGAACCTGAAAAAGTATCTCAAGACCTGGGAAGGGACCCAAACAGAAAATAAGTGGGGGCGAATCTTCCAGGGTGGTCTTATTGCTATCGTTTTCCTGCTGGTGGTCCAAGTATTCAGCAAGGAAACCATCGTCACTATCCAGCCTTTCACGCTCACGGAAGAAGCCTGGGTGACGAAAAGTAACGCCTCTCAGTCCTATAAAGAGGCTTGGGGTTTCGCTTTTGCTCAGCTCCTTGGCAATGTGACGCCAGGAACCGTTGACTTTGTGAAAGAACGGATCACCCCGCTTCTCTCCCCGAGCATCTATCAGGACGTGATTGATGCCATCGAAATTCAAGCTCAACAGATCAAGAACGACCGCGTAACCATGCGGTTTGAGCCGCGTTTTGTTGAGTACGAGCCCAAGAGCGACAAGGTGTTTGTCTACGGATATTCCTACGTCAAAGGGGCTTCTTCTAACGAAGAGCGTAGCGAACGCTCCTACGAGTTCGCCATCAAGATTTCAAACTACGCGCCCGTGCTGGACTACATCGACACCTATGTAGGAAAGCCACGCACCAAAACTGTTTTGGAGCAACTCCAGCGCAAAGAAGAAAACCGGAGAAAGCATGAAGAACAACGCTAAACTTTCGCTCCTGGCGCTGTCCTTGGCGCTTGGAACTTCAATGGCCTATGCCTCGGATGACATTCCTGTTGTCCCGGCCAGTGTTATGAAAAAGGATGTTCCTGCCCCTGTGACGTCAGGACAAAGCTCCCATGAGGTTGTGGGCAGCATGAATGAAAACCCCTTACTGACGATGAAGCCGGGGGTTAACCAGATCATCCCGATAGCCGTTGGTCATCCGAACCGAATCGTCACGCCTTTCAGCAATCCTGAGATCGTTTCAACATCTCTGACCGGGGCGACGGATAACGGCCAGTGTGGTGAGGTCTGCATCAAAGAGAATGTGGTCTATGTCGCCACGGATAAGCAGTATCCGGTGACTATGTTCATTACTGAAAAAGGCTCGGAAGCCCAAGCTCTCAGCCTGACGATGGTTCCCCGTCGTATTCCGCCCAGAGAAGTCTTTCTCAAGCTCGATGGTGGTGTAGGTATCACTGGTGCTTTTGCCAATACCAAGGCTGAGACCTGGGAACAGAGCCAGCCTTATGTCGAAACCATCCGGTCGGTATTCCGCAAGATTGCTCTTGGTGAAGTCCCTCAAGGTTACACGTTGAACCGCATCCCTGCTGGTGCTGCGGTGCCGAGCTGCGCTCATCCTGGGGTAAAGGTGGATTTCAGCAAGGGGCAATACATGATGGGCCACCACCTTAACGTGTTCATCGGTGTCGCCCTGAACGTCTCTGATCAGCCTATTGAGTTCAAAGAGGCGTTGTGTGGGAGCTGGGATGTGGCTGCGGTGACTACGTGGCCGCTTAACGTGCTTGAGCCCGGCCAGAAGACGGAGATCTATGTGGCGAAGAAGCAGAAGCGTGGTCTCGCACCAACGTCTAAGCGTCCATCGCTGCTGGGAGGTGCCCAATGATTAAGCGATTTTGGACACAGTTAGACCCCAACAAGAAGCGTTGGGTGTCTATCGCTGGCGGCGTCTTCGTTCTTTTTGCGGTCGTGACAATGTTCTCTGGTGAACCCAAGAAAGAAGAGAAGCGCGGTCGCCAAGAAACCATCAAGCACGTTCTCACAGACAAAAACACCCGTGAGATCGGGATAGATTCGTTGTCTGCCGATGTGAAGATGGTGTCTCGTGAAAACTCCGACCTGAAAAAGGAGCTGGAACGAGTCAAGAAAGAGCTGGAGGAAACCAAAACCACTGCCGGGAAATCCAGTGATGTTGGCCGTGAGATGACCCGCCTTCGTCAAGATTTGGACCGCCTGACCCAGAAGAACATGGAATTGGCTAAGAAAGTCGAAACCGGCGCTGCTGGTGGAAAAACATCCTCTTCATCAGAGGATGCCAGAGCCGATGTTAATGGTGCATCTGGTGGTGATGGTCAGTTCATGGAGAAAAAGCTCGACTACAAAGATCCTGCATCCTTTTTTCGGGACGCACCGCTTCCTGACTCGAAGGGTGGGGCTCCTGCAACTGGCAAGGGAGACGGTCGTGATGCAACTAAACCAGGCATCCAAATAGTGAGCTACTCGCAGAAAGCGCCAGAAGTTGAAGAGAAGGACAACAAGGATGATGAGTCTATCTACCTACCTTCTGGCTCCATCCTGACAGGGGTGCTCATCAACGGTATGGACGCACCAACATCTCAAGGTGCTCGTCGAGATCCGTTCCCTTCGACCCTCAGGATTCAGAAAGAGGCTATTTTGCCTAACCGCTTCCGTGCGGATGTTCGTGAGTGCTTCCTGATTGTTTCAGGCTATGGAGATCTCAGTTCAGAGCGAGCGTACCTGCGTGGCGAGACCTTCTCGTGCGTTCGGGATGATGGGGGTGTCATAGAAGCGAAGCTGGATTCCTATGCAGTGGGTGAAGACGGTAAGGCCGGTGTCCGTGGTCGCGTCGTATCGAAGCAGGGGCAAATCATCGCCAAGAGCTTGATGGCAGGCTTCCTTGGTGGCGTTTCCGAAGCCTTTGACGTCAATCCTGTGCCGGTCGTTAGCACTAACCCTGGCTCAAATACCCAGTACCAGTCTGTGTTCTCCGACCAGATGTTGCAGGGAGCAGCAGTGAAGGGGGCCAGTAAGGCGCTAGATCGCATCGCTCAGTTCTATATCGACATGGCCGAAGGCATCTTCCCTGTTATCGAGGTCGATGCTGGCCGTCAGGTAGACATCATCGTGACCAAAGGAACCAAGCTACAAATTCGTTCCACCGGGGGAACCAAGAAATGAAAAATTTGAACATTTTGACCAGAAAGGGCAGTTCCAGAGGCGAGGCTCAAAAGGAACAGGCAGTAAGATCCGCAAAGATGTTGGGGGTGGGTGCAGCGCTACTTATTTTGTCGGGCTGTTCGACGTTCAACATCGGCAAGGATGAGTATAGCTGTCCGGGAATGCCGAATGGTGTTCAGTGTATGTCAGCGCGAGACGTTTACGCCGCAACCAATGACGGAAATGTCCCGCGTCCAATGAAACCAGAGGAAGTCGAGGCCAAAGCGGAAGCGGATGGCGAAGGTTCCTCAAACGTTTCAGCGAACTCATCTAGCTCCGGAGACCCGGTGATTGACAACTATGTCGCACCGCGTCTTCCGGATCGCCCGATTCCAATTCGTACACCAGCACAGGTTATGCGGATTTGGGTAGCTCCCTGGGAGGACACCAATGGTGATCTCATCGTGACAGGGTATGTCTATACCGAAATCGAACCGCGCAGGTGGGTGATTGGGGATGGCACACCGCAAAGTGAGCCAGTTTTGAGACCGCTGCAAACGGTACAACACGAACCGAAGTCTGAAACAACCAAATAGGAGATGTTCTTGATGAACGCAAATCAGTTGGCGAATGCCTCAAGTAAAAACAACGCACTCTTCCTCTTCCTGGGGTTGATGGTGGTAGCCTTCCTGCTCGTGCCGGATCAGGCCCACGCTGGTACTGGTGGTACAGCGTTTGACGACGTATGGGTAACTCTCAAGGATTGGACCCAAGGTACTTTGGGTCGAATCGTTGCGGGTGCGATGATCCTGGTCGGTGTTGTTGGTGGTATCGCTCGCCAGAGCCTCATGGCTTTCGCTATGGGTATCGGTGGCGGTATGGGCCTGTACAACTCCCCGACCGTAGTGGAATCCATCATGTCTGCTACTCTGGAACATGCAGAGAAGGTCATCCCGGCTGTTGTGCAACTCAGCAATGGCCTGGGGGTGTAAAAGACACCTTGCCGTTAATCAACGGGTGATAGGGGCAGCCTAAAAGCTGCCCTTATTTTTTGGCAAAAAGTCCAGTCATAACAAATTCCAACTATTTCCTTATTTGCTCAAAAAGGGCACTTCCACAGCCCATGTTTATGCACTCCCTCCCGTAACCTCCAGCATTGGGTTCTTGTAACTCAAAACGAATGGAGAATGCGATGATCAATTTCAAGCCTAAAATTCCGGCGATGCTTGGGGCTCTGGCGGTTCTTACCGCTGGTGCTGCTCATGCAGAGCTGCTGGAATACACCTTTAAGGCTCCAGATGGTACGCAACGGTCTCTGACTCCGAATGCCAACTATGCCAACCCAACGGGCAATATCTCGTTTGCCTTGAGTGCCGGTATCGACCGAAAGGTAAAGATTTCGGTGCTTCGGTCGGATGGAACAGTGGTTTCGACAGCGACCAGCCACCTTCTTGGGGCTACTGATCGCATCACAGTGGGTGGAAAATCCTACTATGGTGCGGAACTTCAACTACCAGCTCCAGTTGGTGGGGCATACACTATCAGGGCGGAAATTCTTGCCTCTGATGGTTCTACAGTACAGACGGATGAATACCCTCTTACTGTCGATGTGACGCCGCCAACCTACTCTTCGCTTGCCCCGGTTTATAGTAACTATGGGCAGGTTACTAGCGGTGATGTTTGGAAACTGGGTCTAGGTGGCTCTGAGGATAATGCCTTTTTGCTGTCAGGAATCTCTGATGAGTCACCCATCAAAGGCGTCAAAGCAAAGCTGTATCGTCAAGACGGTTCACTCTACAAAGATGTATCCGTGAACTACGATGACGCTAACGGACAAGCTAGACAGTCTTTCCAATCTGGCTTTTTCCCAGCCTCTGACTTGGATGAAGTGTTTACACTTCAGTTTGAGATAAGCGATAGCGCTGGAAATAGCTATCTTTCACCTCGTCAAAAAGTGATGTTTGATAGCATAACCAATGCTCCGTCTGCACCTTTTGGTGTTTATGACCCTTCAAGTACAAACAACTTAGGCCCTGGATTAACCGGATTTGTTGCTTACACTGAGGGCATGACAGTTAAAACTAACCCAATCAAGTTAGCTTGGCGTGTTCCGCGTGATAACTGGCATGAGTATAGAGAAGGTGGGATAAATATGACCAATGCCTTGGGAGAGATGTCCAAGGTAGGAGAAGATGCCAGCTATGTTTATCTCGTCACAACCGCACCTTATGGCAATACCGACGGCAATTATTGGCGTTGGGTGAACTTCGGCCAGTGGGGGGGAGGCGGTATTGCTTATAACCTCACACTCTCTCCATCAGCGCCTAAAAGTCCCAGACTTTTGGGTGTGGACTACAATTACAGTGATATAGGATGGTCTAGTTTTTACCGCTACTGGGTGAACAATTCTGTTCTTCCTGTCACTGTTAGTAGTATCCGTGTCAAAGTTGAACCAAGGCCTTACGTTCAAACTGCCGTTCACAGGGGAAGCTGTGAAATTCCTGTTGGTCAAGATAGCTGCGTGATTGCAAATAGCTTCACAATGGCTAAAGGCACAACAGGGTACGTCCACGATAATGCGACAGTTTTCAATCCGGATAAATCTCTTCGCTCGAATCCTCTTTGGGCAGAGGTTAACTGGAACGATCAGCACTACCCTCAGCTAAGTCAGCAGTTCGATCAAAATAGCAAGGTATTTACCTTATTCGTTAACCAGCCAGGACGAGGCGCTTACTTTGATAGGCTGCGTCTGCGAAGTGCATGGATTGAAGATAGCAAAGGCAACAAGCTGTCTCCAACTGGTGGGTTAATAGCCAACAACTGGGAGAACTACACTTACCAGTGGGATCTTAAAACTCTCCCTGAGGGGCAATACAGTCTTGTTGCCGCAGCAGAGGAGATGCACGGGCCTTTAACGCGACAACCAATGTTCCAGATAACGTCTGATAGAACGCCACCAACCATGACACTCAGTGTGGCAGATGGAGCAGCTATCCAGACTCTAGATGATGTTGTTATTACCTTGGCTGATGCTATCGACCCTTCACCTAAATTGACCTCTATTGCCCTTGTAGGGGGGCCTGCCAATGACAAGGTGCAGTTGTCTTGGCGTGAGGAGTCGAAAGGTCGATTCCGCCTTGAGTACCCGGTAATGTTCCCTTCTTTGAAGGAAGGGGAATCTTACACGCTGACTGTTTCCGGTGAGGATGCACAAGGCAATGCGGTTCAAAAGGCTGTTGGCTTCGAGTACAAACCTCGTCAGGTAATGCTGGCGGATGGGATGGATGGCAAGGTCATGGTCCCCGCTGTCACTCATGAATTTGTTCATGCAGATGGCAAACGGATCATCGAAACCAAGCCGCTGACGCTCAGTGATGGTGCTGTCGTGACAGGTTCATACGACGTGTTTGCGACCCTACGTTCTGATGCGAAAGTACCGCTGGTGGTTAATGGGGTGCGTATCGAGCCAGGCCAGACAATGGGGATCATGAGCCAACATGATTTCGGTGCGTCAGGTGGTCGTTTGAGCATTCCGGTTAAACCTGCTGTTCCTGATGTGGTCGGCTCTTCCAGCCTTCTTGTCATGACCTCCGCGCCGAACTCACCCATCTTGGTTGTGGACATCAATACCTGGAAAGGGACGGCTAAGCTCTCTGCTGAATCATGGACAATTCGCCAGGTCATTGACCCAGTGAAAATCTATGCCCTGCCAGAGTCGGGTGTGCCTTGCCGGTTCACCACGAAAGAGGATGTGGCTATGGCCGCAGACCCAATTCGTGACCCGGTGTGTTTGCTCCAGTGGGACAGAACTCCAGATGAGGCTGAACAAACTACGCAGGACAACAACGGGATGAAAGTTGCTGGGCTGGTGGGGCAGGCTGTGAGCATTGGTGAACAACCTGTCGAATACAGCCTGTACCTGTTCAGTGGTGACGGTTCCAAGGTAAAAGTTGGGTCTGGCTCTCAGAACCTGACGGTAACTACTGCCTATGGCTCTGTTGGCTACACCCCGATTGATGACATTGCTCAGGTGAATCGCGTCATTGAAGATTTTGATGTGAACTTCAAGCAGAGCAAGGGGCCAGACTGTTCTATAACCCTCAGCGCAGACCGTGCGAAAAAAGAGGCCGCGAACAAGGCTGTTGGTAGTGCAAGCCGTGCCTGTCTGTTCGAGTGGCAGCAGATCCCCGATGGATTGGTCCAAGACCCGTTATCGGAATCACCTTCGCTCTCTGGTTCATTGGCCTCCAACGGCGTTCATCCACTGGGGTGGCGGGTAAGTATTTTCACCCGTAACGGCACTAGGGTGACGTTGAACGACGAGACTTTCAATGTCGAAGCGGTTGACCCACCAGCTCCGACCGTTGAACTAGCCTCCGACTACAACTTCAAAGACAACATCTACTTGGTGCCGATGACAGGTAACTACCTGGGTGATGCCATTATCAACTCTGAACGAGCTGATCTGGATATTGCCATATCGCGCAACTCGGATGTTCTTGAGTCTGAGACCTTCACTCCGGGATGGGGTGCCACCAATAAGGTGTATCGCCGCATCAATACCGATGAGCGAGCGTTGTGGGAGGAGACCACCTACAAGGTGAACGCGGCCTACAACAAGGTGCCTGATGTGAAGACTGAGGTTGTCTACCGGGCTATCTCTGCACCTTCTGACAGTATCCGTCCTATCGTTGAAGTTAAAGGTGATACCGCGATTGACACCCAGGCATTGCCGGTTAGGGTTCTCATCCGTGATCAGTACAAACCTGATGGTGACTATGACGCTAACACGATGGGGGTGTGGAAAGTACGCCTGATCCAGCAAAAGGCCTACAACGAGACGGTTGCGCTCACTGATTATGCGGAAGCATCGAACGGTGAAGCTCAGTTCTCAGTAGACCTGTCTGGTGTGGATACTTCCTCCGTCCGTATCGCTGCTGAGGCTGTTCTGGAAAGCCCTGTTGAGGGTTACAACCGCACAGAGTTGTCTATCAGACCTGCCTTCTTGACAGTGCTTCGCGGTGGTGCCATCGGTGCTGGCGTGGAGGCTCGCAAGTTGTCTGGTGAAGCTCCGTTCACTGCTGTGTTCAAGCTATCTTTGGACGACCGTCAGGATCTCCGGGCTACCGGCCAGGTTGTGTGGGAAACCAGTAAGGACGACGGTAAAACCTGGGAGCAGTTCATCCCAGAAGATCGATACAAGTATCAGCTTGTGAAGACCTTCGACAAGGGGGAGTACCAGGTTCGGGCCAAGGTGGTGAACGTCAACTCAGGTGCGGAAAAGTACACCGAAGCGGTCAGTGTTGTCGCTTACGACAAACCTGATATTGCTGTTATCGGCCCGACCACGTTGTTTGTCGGAAGTGAAGGCAAGTACACAGCGAACCTGACGTTGAACGATGAGCCAATCTCCGGTGGCAATGCCATTGTTGAGTGGTCTACTGACGGTGGCAAAACCTACGCGCAGACAGGGGATAGCATCACGCTTTCGAGCGATGAAGAAACCCGATACCGCCTGTGGGCTCGTGTGCGCTCTGCCACGGCACCGGCTGATGACGGCTATGCCTATGAAGTTGCGAAAACGGCGGTTGACTTCCGAGCAGTGAAGGCACCTCGTCCTTACGTGACAGGGCCGCGAGTTATTGAGACCGGTAAGAAGTATGTGTTCAAAGCCGAAACCAGCCTGCCTTACCGTGGGATGGACGTGAAGCTGAACGGGTTCTTCACGCTGCCTGATGGCTCGATTGTGCAGGGTGATACTGCTGAGTACGAACCCTCTGACACTGACCTCAATCAGGCTACTGTAGAAACGAAGTACACCACCTGGATCGAAGGATACCGAGATCAGGGTGCAGAGGCTTCGCATAGCCTACGCTCCCGCGTTTGGCAGTATGTATGGCCGAGCTTCGGAATGCAGGTTAGGAAGAACGCAGACGTGGCTCCTGCGACGATCACCGCGTCAGTGCGGCCAATTGCCTTCAACGGCAAGCTGGAAGAGCCGACCTACGAGTGGGAGTTGCCGGAAGGCGCTGTGATTCAGGATCAGCGGCAGGATATTGTCCGGTCCTTTGTGATCAATGAGCCGGGTGATTACAACATCAAGGTCACTGTCCGTGATGCTCGCGGCCATGAGACCGTGATCGAGCAACCGCTCAAGATCGGCCAGGCAGCGCCCTATGCCATTGACCTGCAATACTCTGGCTCGAACAAATACGAGCGTGAGCCTCTGGATGTGCTGTTGCGACCGTACATTTCTGGCGGCCACCCACGCGACCGTATTTCGACTCGTGTTTATTCGGTAGATGGTACACCGTTGGAAAGCAGTGGTTACTACGGCAGAGCAACTCTGGGCGCTGGTGAGCACAGCATCAAGCTGAAAATAACCTCAGAAATGGGGCATGAAGCTGAGGGCGAGGTGAACATCAATGTTGCAGAGAACAAGTTGCCTGCATGTAGCCTGAGCTCACGAGAGACCGTTGGGTCGTGGATCGTCTATGCGAACTGCGAAGATACCGATGGCCGCATGAAGTCCTACGAATGGACCATTGCCGGTGAGTTGCAGAGCATCAGCTCTGATCGAGTGACTATCAGCAAGGGCACCTATGAAACGATGCCGACCATCTCTCTGGTTGGGGTCGATGACTCTGGGGGCAAATCCGAAGCTGTTACCATGAACTAAGGTTCATTCCTCTCAAAGCCCGGTTCAGACCGGGCTTTTTTTTGTATCGCGCTGGAATTGTCCAAATTGGGCTATTACAGAGGCGAGTCTATTTCCATCCCCCGGATACACTGCCCAGCATCCAGTAATCCAATCTTAGGGGATAGACATGCGGACAAAATTACTTGGGGCGCTGATGGTGTTCGGGATTATTACCGGCACGGCTCATGCGTCATCGAAATTGGAAATCACCGATCCCAGAGCGGCGAAGATAGAGGACATTGTAGAGCTACCCATCAAAGGGGTTCGAGCCGTCCAAAGTGATGGGCAGATCATGTTCCTCTCTGAAAACGGACGATTTGTTATTTCAGGACAAATCTACGACCTGTGGAGCAAGAAGCCCCTCAACACGATGTCCCAAATGAGGGATGTAGCGGAGCGTATCCACTTCAAGAGCATGGGCATGGATGTGGACACGCTGAACACTGTGTCGATGGGGCGTGGTGACAAAGAGGTGGTGGTCTTTGTTGATCCTAGGTGCGCGGTTTGCCATCAGCTCATGGGTGATGCCAAATCGCTGGTGGATGATTACACCTTTAAATTTATCGTGATTCCAGCTCTGGGTGCTGAGTCCAACCGCCTGGCAAAAAACTTGTACTGCGCGAAAGACAAAACCCACGCGCTTGATGCGCTGATGAACAACACCCTGGGTTCCCTTCCTTCAAAAGAAACCTGCGACCCCGGCCAATACGACCAAACGCTGCTGACAGCTCATTTCATTGGGATTGAGGGCGTTCCGTTCGTTGTTGCTCCGGATGGTCGTGTCAGCAAAGGACGTCCGAAGAACCTGAAATCATGGTTGGAGAGTGCTGAATGATCGTA